>NZ_JASJFF010000360.1:0-3178 GCF_030065435.1 Microcystis sp. M53603_WE2 | reverse complement strand
CCCATTTTCAGGGGGTCAATTACCTAATTTTCAGGGAAAAAGTGCCTAAATTTCCCCCCCGATCACTCCAAGGGCTGGCACTTTTTGATTTCAAAAAAGCCTAAAAATATTATCCAACAAGATTTTTAGATTTATTCAGCAAACCCTAGCTAAAGTGGCTAATTTACCGAAGAAGGGCCGCAGTAATGCCCAAGCAATGTCGATAATCGCAACAAGTCAAGAAATAAAAAATTCTCGATATTGTCTTTCACTTCGCCCAACTTCGATGATTAATTCTTTTTTCATTACTTTTTAGGTTCTGGGGGTGGCTGTTTAGAAGCTGCCGCAATCGCTTGATTTAAGCGAGTTAATTCTTCTTTAAACTTCGGTTCTTGGGGATAGTTTTTGACTAATTTTTCTAGGATACTTTTAGCTCCAGAAACGTCTTGAGTTTGTAATCTTGTTCCATAAAGAACTAGCATAACTTCCAGATTGTCGGGATATTTTTGATATAACTTTTCTAAAGGTTCTCTGGCTCCGATAAAATCTTTTAACTGTAAGCGAGCTTGGGCCAGTCCTTGCAAAGCAGTGGGGTTATCTGGTTCACGTTCGAGAATTTTCTCGTAACCTTTGACCATTTCTTCTAATTTTTCGGGAGGAATAGTTGCCTCTTGCCCGGGTTGATTGCCCTGGGGGGAATTAGAATTATTATTTTTCAATAAACCTAAAGTTGGCACCACCATTAAAGCCAGAAATACTAAACCAGAGGAAACAATTAAGACTCGTTTGAGCGTATCGTTATTTTTTTTGGGCATACTTTTTAAAGATTAGAGATAAGATTAATCGGTAGTAACTCGATGAAATTCGTGACCCCAAAGATTATAAGCCCAAATTCCCAAGCCAAAACTACCTAAGCAGAGGATGGTGAGCATCAGGAAAACTTGCCACCTATTGTAACCTGCTTCCTGAAGTTCTAGACGACCAAGGATAGTGGCGGCTAAGAGGATTAAAACTCGACTAAATACCGCCCACTTGTGGAAGATAAAGACTACCGCCAAAGACCAGCCGAGAATTGATAATACAGCACTAATATCGTTTTTAAACCAACTGCGGAAAAATAGCGGCATTAAGTGACTAAACAGAGTTAATCCTAGGGCAATTGAGAGGATAACCCCTACCGCTAGGATATAGATGATGATTTCTAGCCATTCGCTAGTGAGAGTCCAATTCATCTCATCACCGCGGGCAAGTAACCAATCACTCCATGATAAACGCTCATGGGCGATCGACCAGCCAAACACCCCATAGACCGATGGAATCAGAAAAGTAAGTAGTATAATGCGCCAAAACATAATCAGTTATCAGTTATCAGTTATCAGTTATCACTGAAAAAAGTCAAGCCTGAACCCTGAAAGAGACGAAAATTGCCCCTTTTCAGACTTCAGGCCCTTGGGATTGTCCCGATCGCTTAGGACATATACTGGATGATAAAGTCGAAGTAGGGGGCTGCTTCCACGGCATCCTCTTGAGTCAAAAGACCTAAAGCGGCCTCTTTGAGACAACGAATCGCCTCCACCATGCCGGGGACGGGAACATTAAGAGAGTTATACATCTCTTTGACCCCGATCAGACCGGTTTGTTCGATCGGTCCTTTGTCTCCGGCTAATACCCCATAGGTAACTAGACGCAGATACCAACCATAATCGCGCAAGCATTGATTATATTGACGCTGACCGTAGGCGTTACCCCCCGGCGCTCTATAATCAGGACGTTTCTTGAACAGTTGTTTTTGAGCCTGATCGACGATTTTTTTCTCATTGTCAGCGAGAGTTTCGGCAATGCGAATTCTCTGCTCACCGGTTTTTAAAAATTGCCCGATACCCTGTAGTTCACCACTACTAGGATAACGAAGTTCGTCGTCGGCTTTGAGGATGACTTGGCTAACTACGCTCATAATATCAAGGTAAATTCTGATAACATTCTGTAGTTTATCTCAGGTCGGGGTCTGGAAGTCGAGTCATCCCTGCTGGTTGGGCAATTCCTAAAAATTGTAATATTTCGTTATGAGTTTCCCCGACAGCCCGGTTACTCTCTAGAATGAATGTATTAGTGGTCAGGAGCGAGGAGATGGCAATTGAGATGTCACCGCACACCGATTAACTTGAACCCGATAAGTGGTAATTAATATGGAATTTTTAGCATCCTTCCTATTGATAGCGGGCATTCTGGGGTTAAATGGCTTTAAAATCGATCGAGAATACCAGCGTGGTGTTATCTTTCGTCTAGGGCGTTATCAAGACACCAAAGGCCCCGGACTGTACTGGATCATTCCCCTAGTTGACCAAAAAATGCAGCTGGATATTCGCACCAAAACCGTCGATATCGCCCCGCAAGAAACTGTCACCGCCGATAATGTCACAATTAAGGTTAATGCGGTTCTCTACTATCGCATTATCGATCCTAGCAAAGCGATTAACAAAGTCGAATCCTATTCTGCGGCCGTTTACCAAGCGGCCATGACCACTTTAAGAAATGTAGTTGGTCAAAATCGTCTCGATGATGTCTTGCAAAAACGAGACAAAATTAATCAAGCAGTCCAACAAATTGTCGATGAAATTAGCGAACCTTGGGGCATTGATATCGAACGGGTGGAGATGAAAGATGTGGAAATTCCCACCGCTATGCAGCGAGCTATGGCCAAGGAAGCGGAAGCATTGCGAGAAAAACGCGCCCGTTTGATTAAAGCTGCCGCAGAACAGGAAGCCTCCCTAAAATTAGCGGAAGCTTCCCGATTAATCATGGAAAATCCCGCCGCTTTGGAATTACGCCGCCTACAAATGTTAACGGAAATTGGAGCGGAAAATAACACCAGTACCGTGATTATGCTTCCCTCCGATATCTTAAATCTCGCTCAAAAATTAACCGAAAAACTATCACAAAATGGCTCAATTGTCAATAGCCAAAAAGGTTGATTTTTAATCATAAAGATTGGGTGTGTTAGGTTGGTTTAAGTAAGTGGTTATAATTAAATTGAAGATAGATTTTGTCTTTGATCCCCCCTGCCCCCCTTGATAAGGGGGGTAGCTGACAATTTTTAACACCTATCTAACACACCTAAAATTGTTAATTAACGCATGGTGACGAATTCCTCGGCAGCACTGGGATGAATGCCGACAGTGGCATCAAAATCGGCTTTTGT
>NZ_JASJFF010000177.1:0-2108 GCF_030065435.1 Microcystis sp. M53603_WE2 | reverse complement strand
GACAAAAATCGCCAAATGTCTTTCTATATAAGGGTTTCATCCCTTATAAACCCCCTCCATTGCATAACACAAACCGAAGAACAAATTCAATTTCACTGAAAAAATATGAGGCAATTAAAATAATTTTTATTCGGGTAGATTCCTTAACTAGAAAAACTTTTGGTCTTGAGATAATATTAGGCCGAGGTCTTTTGCTTACCTCATAAGCGATTAAAGGTAGCAAAAAAAGAATTAGATTCGGAGAATGAATCAGCCCTAGTGGTTGGGGTGGTTGCTGTTTGCCCAACAGTACCGTTGAGATGATTTACAAAATATTTCAACCCTTTTTTAAGAATGTTGATTGATGCATTATGATCCCTATCTAAGACTGTTTTACAGTTAGGGCATTGATGAGTTCTATTGCTTAATGTTTTTTGCACTATCGTCCCACAAACTGAACAATCTTGGCTAGTAAAATGGGTAGGAACAGCAACACAAACAATCCGATAAATCTTGGCAAAATAATTCAATCATTCAGTGAATTGATACCAAGAAGCATCAGAAATCGATTTGGCAAGCTTATGGTTTTTGACTAAGTTTCTTACCTTTAGAGCCTCATAAACTACCAGATCATTAGACTGGACTAACGCCAAAGCGTCTTTAATTGCTTTGTCTTTACGTTGTCTTGATACTTTAAGATGAAGCCTAGCTACTTTTATCCGTTGCTTGTGATAGTTTTTAGACTGTTTGTTTCCTTGAGGAAACTTTTTGTATAATCGTCGTTGTCCTTTTTTCAGTCGTTTTTCTGACTTTCTTAAATAACGTGGATTCTCTACATTATTGCCTTGAGCATCGGTATAAAATTCCTTTAACCCTAAGTCAATTCCTGTTATTTGTCGCGTTGGTTTACCGTCAGCACGTCTAACAACTCTTACCCGTTTAATCTGTTGCTCTGAATAATAAAATAATGTCTTTTGACTACACCATAAATCAAATTCTCCTGCTTGAAAACCATCAGTAAATCTGATTTTACGTCGATCATCAGATAGTTGGTAGCCTGTTAATTTATACTCAAAGGAACGGTTATGCTTTTTGAACCGAGGAAACCACTTTTCCCCTGGTATCTTAGCATGACAATTCTGATAAAACTTATTAATTGATTGCCAGGCTCTATCAGCAGCCGATTGACGAGCTTGTGAGTTTAATTTATTAACATAAGGTGTTTCTTTATTATTAGCTAGTACCGCACAAAGTTTTTGGAGATCATTGCGGGTTGTCCCTTGATTTGACCCCCAATAACGAACACAAGAATTACGCACAAACTGAGAAGTTATGATAGCTTCATCGAGCCGGTGATATTGCTCTGGTGTTCCGTTTTTTAGCTTTGCTTCTACGACTAGCATCTAACAATCCTCGACCCTTGGCTAAGTTAGGTATAACACAGTTTACCCACAGATGGTGGAATTAAACCGATGCTCCGCGGTTGATATTCTGGTCTGATTTCATCCCCCGCAAAGCTGAGTATCTTCTCGAAAAATGTAGCGGGGGCATTCATCCGACATTTTAGGTAAAGGTCGCCCTTGGTGTCCCGATCCCCCATCGGGATTTTTTCAATTTGCTCGATTACCGTCGCCAGCAGCGCCGGAGACGCGATGAGAAACACCGCATTCTTCATGTGTTTAGCGTAGGTGCTACCCTTGCAGAATTGCCCCAGATCTTTGATAAAGGGAAACGCTTCATCCCGGACAATCTGGAGCATTGTCTCCGCATCATCGATATTTTTGAAGTGCGACCAACGGATATGCTGTTGGCTGGCGGTAAAGGTGGTATTTTCGAGTTTTTCGCCTAATCGTTGGGCTTTACGCTCCTTAGCTAGTTCTAGGTCATCTAGGCGCTTGATGAAGAGTAAATAGGAAATCTGCTCGATTACCGAAAGCGGGTTACTAATGCCGTTATTCCAGAAGGTTGTCCAAAGTTTATCTAGGGCTTGCTGAATAAATCTAAAAACCTTGTTGGATAAGGCTTTTAGACTTTTTTTCCTCAAAAAGTGCCGACCATTGGAGGGATCGGGGGTAAAATTCCTGGACTTTTTCCCTGAAAATTAGGTAACTGACTACCTCAAAATCGGT
>NZ_JASJFF010000262.1:0-1531 GCF_030065435.1 Microcystis sp. M53603_WE2 | reverse complement strand
TTCCGATATTTATAGGAATCGTGTAGCTAATTTTGATGATCAATTAATCTTAACGGCTTGTGGATTATGGAATTTTTATTTAGCGGCAGCATAAGCATTAATTAAAAGGAGAAGCAAGCTGAACTTCTCACAAAATAATTCATTCGGCTTTTTCTTATTTTGCAACAAGTCTATTATGGCGCAAGAGCAGTGATTAAGCTAAACGGCGCTTAACCTGCATGATCCAACAGCTATAACCCTTTTGGAGTCTATATCGGTGATCCGAAGTAAAAGCCGTTTAGCTTACTACGCTTCGGGAAATCTAACCATCTACTACAACGCGGAACAACTAAAAAAACGTGATTTCTGTGGTTCCGATTTTTTTGTGGTTTTAGATACCGAAAAACGTCCCCGCAAAAGTTGGGTAGTCTGGGGAGAACAGGGGAAATATCCGGATGTAATTGTCGAGATTCTCTCCGATTCTACGGCCAATATTGACCGCAATAACAAGAAAATTCTCTATCAGAATACCTTTCGCACTCCTAATTATTTTGGGTTTGATCCTAATACTTTAGAATTACAAGGATTTAGACTAATTGATGGACAATATCAAGCCATTTCTCCCAATGAACAGGGTTATCTCTGGAGTGAACAGTTAGGATTATATTTAGGGATATTTGACCGTAAACTGCGTTATTTTACCGCCGATGGTCAATTAGTCCCCACTCCTCAAGAAGCGGAATTACAGCAACGACAGGCAAAAGAACAGGCTCTTTTAGAAAAAGAAAGGGAACGACAAGCTAAGGAAAAATTAGCCCAAAAATTGCGAGAATTAGGCATCGATCCCGATGCAATTTAGGGGAAATCTGATCAGTAGGGTTTGAAGACAAAATAACAAACCCTGCTATAAGATTAAAAAGCAAAATTATTTTCTAGCAGTTATGGTGACAGCAGCGCCCCTAGTGGGTGTAATTATGGGCAGTGATTCCGACTTACCCACCATGAAAGAAGCGATCGCAGTTTTAGAGGTTTTTCAGATTAGCCACGAAGTCACCATTGTCTCGGCCCATCGTACCCCCGAAAAAATGTTTGAATACGGCAAAAACGCTCATTTAAGGGGAATAAAAGTGATTATCGCTGGAGCCGGCGGGGCTGCCCATTTACCCGGGATGGTGGCATCTTTAACCCCCTTACCCGTGATTGGAGTTCCCGTAGTCACGCGCACTTTACAAGGGTTAGACTCTCTCTATTCAATTGTACAGATGCCCGCAGGCATTCCCGTGGCCACGGTGGCGATCGGTAATGCCAAAAATGCCGGACTTTTAGCGGTTCAAATTCTCGCCATCGGTAATGCTGATCTTTTAGAGCAAGTTATCGCCTATCGTCAATCCCTCAGCGATTCCGTCCTCGAAAAACAAAGCAATCTTCAACGACTAGGCTATCAAGACTATCTAGGGCAGAGTTCACCTAAGTAGGGTAGATTGAGAAAAGATTAAGTAACAAATTATGAAGTAATTATGCGTTGGATCACCGCTTGTGTATTGAGTCTATT
>NZ_JASJFF010000640.1:0-11924 GCF_030065435.1 Microcystis sp. M53603_WE2 | reverse complement strand
TATGGTTCGATAGGGGGGCATAAATCGACTAAATCCTTATCTGGCAAGAGACTTAATTGATTAGTTCGCTCTAGATAAAAAACAATTGACAAAAATCGCTAAATGCCTTTCTCTATAAGGGTTCCATCCCTTATAACCCCCGTCCATTGCATAACAATTACCGAAGAGCCATTAATGAGGCTTTAAAACAATATATCCAATCTCCTTCTGAGCGATCGCTCACTCAGTCCGATTTACGCCGTATTCTTCGAGAAGAATTATCAGCCCTCCAATAATGTTGCTTGTGATAGTTAAAAGTTAGGCGATCGCTGTGTTGTTCTGAGGAATAGCGATCGCTTTTTAATTTTTGGCTCTTCGGTTTGTGTTATGCAATCGACGGGGGATATAAGGGATGTAACCCTTATGTAGAAAAGCATTTGGCGATTTTTGTCAATTGTTTTTTATCTAGAGCGAACTAATCAATTAAATCTCTTACCAGATAAGGATTTAGTCGATTTATGCCCCCATATCGAATCATACCAAGTAACGAAGAACCTAATTTTTTCTTGTCAAAGTTTAGTTAAACGGTAAGAGGGGTAATTTTGTAAAGATGTGCTAAATTGGAAGCTTTTTGCAGATCACCTTGACGAAGGGCTTCCCGGACATCATCTAATTTTTGAGCGTCTTCTAATGATAAATAGGGCGACCATCCTTCGGGAGTCTCAATCAGTTCGACTTCCACTTCAGCCATGTACTCTCCAATGTGGATAAGTTTAATGTGAGGCTTTTTTGTCATGGTTTTCTCCTTGTAAGACTAGCACACAACGCCCTTGAGGATATTCCGGGTAATCTTCGATAATGACAGCTTCTCTAATACTCATCATCCAACAATAAGTAGTCGTGCAAAATTAATTTCCTAGTGAAGATAAGCAAGAGGCAAGAGACAAGAGGCAAGAGGTGGTTAGATATGTGTAATTAATTTTGCTTAGGTACTTAGCATCTCCTTACTTAGGGCAGGTGTTTTCTTTGAGGGATAAGCGATCGCTTTTTTGCGGCTTTCTTTTCGTCTCCTGACACTCTACAAATCAGTCCCGATGAAAAAATTTTCACCCCCACAGATGAAAGAGGTTTCCTTCCCCACACCCCACACCCCACACCCCACACCCCACACCCTCTTTCAAATCAGAGAGTAAAAGGGTTTTGAGGATTTCAGATGCCCAATTAATTCATTAGTTCTACTTTCAGGGATGAGGTAGTCATACCATAAAGTGACCCTTTGAATCTAATATAAATCTAATATAAATCTAATATAAAAGTTAATATTCTACTCAAAAAAACCTATTAGAAAAGTATTAACTTTAGAGATTGCCATTACTCAAAATAAAACTTATTCTGGTATCAAAGGTGATTAAGCAAATCACTTTTAACCCAAAAGACAAGACATTTTGCTTAAGGCATTATGGCTAAATCGAAAATTTCACGAATAGATTTTTGAGAATGTCTTAAGAGTTTAGAGAAAACAAATCATTAAGGTATTTTTTTCTCGAAAGTTTCATTTTAAGTTCACATTATTTCTTTGGAGTTGCTCAAATGACTTACTACGTTGATTTTAACAATCAAACAGATCGCACTTGGACTATGGTAGTCTATCAAACTCTCCCTGATTCAGTAGGATTAGATAGTGTTGCGTGGAAAAAAACGACAGTCCCGCAAAAAGCTGAATCTGGGGTTGATTGGGAGATTGAATATCTTGTTGCTCTTGCTAATTACAAACAAACTGGAGGGATAGGTGTTTATAAAGCCTCCCAAAAGTTTAATAATATCCAATTGGGAACTAAGTGGAAGGTTGTTTTTAAGGATGGTGTTCAGCAGCTAGAACCCGATGGACAAGCACAACGACCAGAGTTAATTGTAATTGGGAATGACTCAAAAAGTCTAGCTGATGTTGGTGTAGGGATGTCAAACAATTCAGCTGTTTACCAGCGAGATGTTTTAAGTAGTAGTAGTGCTCAGTTTAAGGTGACTCCTACCTATTATGTAGGTTTATTTAATAACTTGGAACTGGGAACCGTGATAAGTAGTAATGTAGTCGTCGGTCCAATGGAAGTCAAATTCCCATCAGGTCAAAATAAAGCTCTTTTGACGGCTACACTTGATGGTCAAGCGATTAAGCTAGACCTTAGTTATCAGAGTGCTTTGGTTGCTAACTATGAGCAAGTTCAAAAACTATCCCGCTCCATTGGTTCTGAGTTCTTTGATGTCCCAGTTGAGCAACAGCCTGAATTTGGTACTGACTACACTTTTGCTGCTACGTTGGTTTTTGGCACTCTGGCAGTAGCAACATGGGCGTATGGAAACAAATCTTTAATTGCTCAGGCTGCTAATGTTGTAATTGACAATTTTTCTAGCTTTGATCAGACCGCACGAACATTTAAAATTGTCGGTCAATCAGCGTTAGCTTGTGCTACTGCAATGGAAGCAATTCTTAAAGCAATTAAGGACAATGCACCACCATCATTATTAAAAGAAGGTGAGTCCAGTGTTGATGTCTCTTACAAAAATTTAGCCTGTCAGAAATAAGATTACATAGCATTTCCCAAGCTCGTGAGATATATTTTTTCCCCTATCTTTCAAGCTTGGGAAAGGGAAATAACAGTTAATGCCCATTCTAAGTGTTAGAAAAAAGGAGAAATTATGCTAAACGGAGTTCCTATTGGTACAGTATGCCCATTTGCTGGTCAAATCCATCCCATAACAGGTGATATAAACAATATTTGGACTTCATCTGGTTGCTCAAGTCAGAATGCACAGGCTGAGAGCTTGAATGCCAATATTCCTATCACCTATCCTGAAGCATACGGTTGGATGTTGTGCGATGGTCGTTATCTTGAAATAGATGCTTACCCTGAGCTATTTGCAGTAATTGGAACACTTTATGGAAAACAAGGGGATAATAAATTTAGACTTCCAGACTATCGTGGATTATTCATGAGAGGGGTTGATGCTGGTTCTGGACTAGATCCAGATGCTGCTGAACGAATTGGACCAGAGGGAATGGGTAAAAGTAGCGGGATCGGTTCACTTCAGTGTGATGCTCTCCAGCAACACCAGCACGACTATAATGCTATTCTCCTGTCAGCACAAGCACAACCGGGTACTGGCTCAGTTGGGCAAACATCTGAGATAAAACAGACTACAGGTCCTGATAGCCCTCCTGCTCGCGTCAGTATCTATGAAACTCGTCCAAAAAATATTTCTGTCAACTATATTATCAAGTATAGATAGTGCGATACTCTACGGCACTGCATAGCAGCACGCCACTCGCTGAAAGCGCACCGAAGGTGATCTTGTAAATTGGGTTATCTTTAATTAAGTTTTTCCCTTACTTAAATTATTACAAAACAATTGAATGTCATTGATTATGGTTTGATAAGAATTAACAATTTGATGGGCGATGATTAAAACCTTTTCCTCATCTAATTGGCAAGAATAAGCACTTCTCACCAGATGACGAAACCGCCTTAATTCATCCAAAATGAGCCTTGTTTCTTCTGTAATAACTGCTTTTCTCACCTTAGGTATATCAACAGACATTTGCTCTAATAAATCTCGATGCCATTTATCCCCCGTTGGGAATCTTTGAGCAATTTTTTTAGCAATCGCTTCAAATATACGCTCAATTCCAGTATAAACTCCATGGAAATTAAGCGCAATAGAATTAATTAATGCGTTTTGATACATGACATCCGATTGATTAGATAATTCTCTTAAAAATATCTCTAGCTGTTGTAGGGCTTGGAGAATTTTATTGAGTTCTTGATTAATTCTATCTTGAATTGATAAATTAGTCATAATTCAACCCCCTGAGCAATTGCCTCTAAAATATAAGGATGAGCCTTTTGAACTTCTACTAAATCCACCTCAAAATCCTGTCCATTATCTAACTCTGCTATCGCTTTAAAATAATCTTTCTCTGGTAAATCCCAAACCGCTAAATCAAGATCAGAATGGGGAGTTATTTCTTCATAATTTAACAATGAACCAAATAAAACAACTTTCGTGACTCCATACTTCTCTTTAAGGAGACTAGCACATTTTTGAGCAATTTTTAACCCTGCTTGTTGCCGTTGTTTCATCTCTAATAGAAATTGTTCACGGTTTGCTCTCGCTGCTAAAACTTCAGCAATAATCTCTTGTTTTCGTTCTTCAGTTAACTGTGTCATTATGATTACCCCTAAATCATTGAATATCAATAGTTTCTATGATAGCAATTTTTGTGATCAGCGATCGCCGCTCTTGTCGGTTGGGTTGAGGCAACGAAACCCAACAATATTTTATTTAAGGTGTGTTACTTCGGTGACATACCTTTTATCTATCAGTCATCAGGAGAGCTTATTTATTTTCTGCTTAGATCAGTTAAAATTGAGGAATGATCGGCCTAGAAATTGGGTTTATCTTCGTACTTAACCTTAACATGAGAGTGTAGGCTGGGTTTCACTATCGTTCAACCCAACCGTATTTTATCTATTCCTTGCTGAGATTCAGTTAAAATTGTAGCGTTATCACCATGAGTTAGATAGAACCCAACATCCATGATCATCTCTCTCAAAGAAGCCCAGGCTAAACTCCCCGAACTGATTGACAATCTCAAACTGGGGGAAGAATTGTTAATCACCGACAATAATCGTCCAATTGCCCAATTAATCGGGCAAATACCCATAGCGTCCCAACGCCTAGTCCCCGGACTATGTCAAGGAATGATTACCATCGTAGCTGATGACGAAGAACATTGGCAAGATTTTTTGAAAACTTAAATAGAGATTTAACACTATGACTAAATTAGATATAGCTCAAGCTAAATCCGATCTCTCAAAACTTCTCGATTTGGCAATTAACGGAGAAGAAATTGTTATTATGCAAGGCGACGAGCCAGTAGCCAAAATTTCCCCCATCAAACGACCCTTAAAACGAGGAAGTGCTAAGGGAAAAGTATGGATGAGCGATGACTTTGATGAACCTCTTGAAGACTTTCACAATTACAGGGAATGACTTTTTTATTGGACACACATATTTTTCTTTGGTTTGTTAATGACGATCCTAGATTAAGCAATGCTCTCAAAGATTTAATTGAAGATGAGAACAATTTTAGTTATCTTAGTATCGCCAGTCTTTGGGAAATGTCTATTAAATATAATTTAGGAAAGTTAAGGTTAGTTCCTTCCTATGAAGAGTTTATTGAGAAAGAAGTGAACGAAAGTAGGATTGTTTTACTAAATCTTGAACTAGAGCATCTAAAAATTAATGCTTCTCTACCTTTTCACCACAGAGATCCTTTTGATCGCATTATTATTGCTCAATCTATGGCTGAAAATCTCCCTATCATTACAAGTGATTCAATTTTCAGTCAATATTCGATTGCGCTTATTTAGTGTAACTCAACAAATGAAAATATTATTGATCTTAGATCAAGATGAAGGAATAGCTCCCAATGATCCAGCCGCTCTTCTAGATTAGATTGAAGCAACAAAAACCAACACTAATAAAGGTGTGTTACTTCGCTGACATACCTTTTACCTATCAGGAATCAGTTTGCTTATGGCCTCATGAACGAGATATTTGCCCTGATACACTTTACTTAGATTCAGTTAAACTAAAATGATCATTATCTTGCTTGTTAACTAACGAACAATTGACAAACTGATGATCCTGTTATACTAAATTAGGTATCAACCTTAATCATTAACCCCAACATGGGAGATAAACCCATTTACTGGATTGGGACGTCAAGGGAAGATATTAGAGATTTTCCTGAAGACGCAAAGCGTAAAGCAGGTTTTCAACTGAGAGCTATTCAACAAGGAGAGAAACCCAATGATTTTAAACCCATTCCCATTATTGGTCAAGGAACAGAAGAAATTAGAATTTGGACAGGAGAAACCTACAGAATCTTTTATGTAGCAAGGTTTAAAGAAGCGATTTATGTCCTTCATGCTTTTGGTAAAAAAACACAGAAAACCTCGAAAAAAGAAATTGAATTGGGACAACAACGTTATCAACAAATGATTCAATTTAGACAACAATTACAGGAGGGATAACCATGACACAATCTAACCCTATTGAGATCACTTTTGGTAGCGATAACATCTTTGAAGATTTAGGATTTAACAGTGAAGAAGCAACTAACTTAAAAATTAGAGCCGATTTGATGTTAACCTTGCGGTCTTTTATCCAAGAAAAAAGATGGACACAGCAAGAAGCCGCCACTTTTTTCGAGGAAACAAAACCAAAAATTAGTGATTTAATGAATGGAGAAATTAGCCGTTTTACTGTTGATAAATTACTCAGTCTTTTAGATAAAACGGGAATGAAAGTTAAACTCGAAATCTTCACCAAGTAACTTAAAATCATCAACAATTGACCATGAACAAGGGTTACATCCACATGGGAAAAGGATTTAATTCATCTTCCGTCAAAGTCTCTTTTAACCATCCCATGCTAACAGGAACATCATATAATCTTCCTAGCCCTAAACGCTTCCACATATGACGCATTCCGGGGACAATAACCTTAGCTACCCTTAAACCAATATCAGGACGAGTTTGGTCTAATACTACTAACATTTCCATCCCCTTTGACTCAATCTCTATAATTTGATTGATTAATTCATTTGTTCTACTTAAGAGATTACGCCATTATACCATAAAGTGACCCTTTGAATCTAATATAAATCTAATATAAATCTCATAAAAAGTTAATATTCTGCTCAAAAAAACATATTAGAAAAGTATTAATTTTAGAGATTGCCATTACCAAAAATAAAACTTATTCTGGTATCAAAGGTGATTGAACCAATCACTTTTAACCCAAAAGACAAGACATTTTGCTTAAGGCATTATGGCTAACTCAAAAAATTCAGAAAAGGATTTTTGATATCGTCTTGAGGATACAAAATCAACAAAAGTCTCAAAGGACATTATCTATTATGGCAAGTTACAAAGTTAATATCCCTGCTGGCCCCCTCTGGAGTAACGATGAAGCACAACAAGTAGGTCCGAGAATTGCAGCTGCTCATCAAGGAAACTTTACTGGTCAGTGGACAACCGTAGTTGAAAGTGCAATGAGTGTAGTAGAAGTAGAACTACAGGTGGAAAATACTGGAACTCATGAATTTAAAACTAATGTTTTAGCTGGCCCCCTCTGGAGTAACGATGAAGCACAAAAATTAGGTCCGCAAATTGCAGCATCTTATGGTGCAGAATTTACTGGACAGTGGCAAACCATTGTTGAAGGTGTCATGAGTGTTATTGAAATCAAGTACACTTTCTAAGTGCGATCGCCTCTCTTATCGGCTAGATTGAGGTACGGAACCCAACACTATTTAAGGTGTGTTACTTCGGTGATGCACCTTTTACTGATCAGTGATAAGCTCCCCTATTTAAAAGCGTTACATCCACATGGGAAAAGGATTTAATTCATCTTCCGTCAAAGTCTCTTTTAACCATCCCATGCTAACAGGAACATCATACAATCTTCCTGCCCCTAAACGCTTCCACATATGACGCATTCCGGGGACAATGACTTTAGCCACCCTTAAACCAATATCAGGACGAGTCTGATCTAATACTAACATTTCCATCCCCTTTGACTCAACAATTCGCTGACACAATTTAACATCCTCTAATAAATCATCACTGGCTAATTGTAAATAATCATTACTTTTTTTCGGTATTATTTTACTATCTGGAACTAAATAAGATTGATTGCTTAACCTTGCCGTTTGCCACCATTTAACCGCCAAAGGATCCGCAGAAGGATTATAAATCGTTGTCCCATCGTCCTTAAACGATAACACATTCGGTAAGATTTGATTAACCTCCGTTAACGCTCGACTAATGGCAATTTTTGGGTCAAAATGCGCCCCATACCCTAACAAAATGTCCTCCACTTCCCGCTCCTTTCTCGGACTAATAGCGGCAAAACAAGGGATATTCAAATCACTGGTAATATCTAACACCCATAGCTCCCGATTTAACCCCTCATAATATTGCTTTAATTGCTCAAAATATGGCTCATTAAAGCTCTCTAAATTAACGGAAGGTTTAACTAATTGATTATACCACCATAAAGCCACACAATCCCGTTCCACTAACTCCATAAACCCTTGTAAAATCGCTTCTTCTATCGTATTTCCTGCGGCGCAGCCATTAGAATCAGCCCAACAATCTAAGGGTTCAGATTGAGAATAACCATAATAACAATATCCCGTCGGTAAATACTTAAAATCTTGAGCGGTTAAAGACCATACAGGAGTCCAATCAATGATTCTAGTTTCATCAAAAGGTTCAGGGACTTTTTGAAACCATCCTTGATTCTTCGCATTCCATTCTTCTCGATGTTGATATTGTTTTTCACTAAAATTCATACATTTGTTAGGATGAATAGCTTTATCTTTTAACTCTTGATAACTCGCTTCTTCTTTGATTTCATTTCCTTGAAAAACCCCCGAATAGCGCTCAATAGCTTCACAAAATCCACTTGCTTTTGCTTGACTATCTGTACGGCCTTTTCCCGCACTTCTACCTCCAATATTTTGCCGTAAACTGTCTAAATCATCAAAGACACTACGAAAATGATGTTTAGCTACATAAGTATGAACTAAAGCATTCCCTTGTATCTTATTTAATTCTCGCACAATTCCCGTAATAGGACCGATATGATGTTGATAGGTTTTTAAGGTTTCTTCAGGAGAACAAAAACGATGTCCCCCATCACTGGTAAAAGCCTTTTTACGATGTCCCAAAACCACGGGTAAAGGTGTTTTATTTAGAGAATATCCACAACTAGGACAGTTCGGACGTTTAACTAAAATATGCTCTTGAAATTGTAAATTTAAAGTATCATAAGTCATTAGCATTCCTTCTAAACGTTGATTTTTACCTTGAATAATCCACTTAAAAACCTCCATAGCCGTCAGATTTAAAACCGTCTGTATTGTCGCTGAAGAAAACCCTAAAGGAGAAATTAAAGAAATCTTATTGTCTCTCTGTCTAATGATAAATTCCTCCACGGGACGATTATCTCGTAATCGTTGAGCCAAACAATGCCAACAACCAGTTTTATCGGGATCAAATAAGGGACCAATCCAGGCTAGATTTCCCAGGGGATTAACTAATAACCACGGTTTTTGCAAGACTAAAGCTTGTTGATTAATACTCTCTAAATCAGGATGAAGATAATTATCGGTTAAAATAATGGTTAAATCCCCTTCATCTGCGACTTGAACTTGCAAGGAATTTAAAATATTGATCAAATCTTGCTGGGGAATTAAGCCTAGGGTTTTAACTGTAACCTTCAGAGATTGTAATCGTTCAAAAGCTTGGGCTTGAGAAACCTGAAGATGATGGCATAAAATTGCTAAATTAGACGGCAATAATTCTTGTTTTTCTAATAAAAACCCTCGTTTATATAACTGAAAAATCGCTTTTTGAATTGCCAAGCTATAATTAACAATAACTGCGAAGTAATTAGCATTATTGGGATTGATTTCTTGATTTTGTAAAAATTCTAACTGAAGAATATCAATAATTTCATCAAGATTACGTTGACCATCGATTAATCTGACTAAACGATAATAAAGCGGCTCTTGGAAACAGATTGATTCTCGCTCAGATAGAAAAAATACCGTATTTGGTTCTAAGGTTTCAATTGAGTAGGCAGGATTCCAATCAAGCTGGTTGAACACAATTTTTACTCTCTTTTTAAGGTATAGTTAAGGTTGATTATATACCTATAATATAAGGTTGATAGCAGTCATCTTAATAGTGAGGTGCGAAGTTTTCGTTTTGGGGAACAGGGAGGGAGCAGCCCATTTATGCCAAAATATAAAAGCGATCGCTAAAAGTGATTAAATTTATTCAATATGATACCAAATCCGCTTTTAATAGCATGATTAACTCCCAATCCAACTTTAAAAACCCAGTTATGGATTGTTTCCCCCTGCTCCCTGCTCCCTGCTCTGGCGCTCCCCAATCTCCTCCACCTTTTAAACAGGATTTGCTATCAGACCCCTAATTTCTTCCCTGCCTGAAATTTCTCAATTTCTCGGAATAAATTTGACTACCAAAATCAGGGTAAATAGCCCAAATATCAACTTAATAAAGTTTTAATAGACATTTAAGCCCTAATAGATTAATCTTACTTTTTTTAAAGCCGATATGCTGCCTCGCTAATCCTTTTAAGACTTGAAAACTTGGTATTCTGTCAGGGGTTGGCCGTGAGAGGGGTCAATTTTCAAGGATAATTTGTAACAGAGTGTTGAAAATTCCTTTAATCTTAGTTATGAGCGATCGCCCACCAGAACTAACCCTAGCCGACCAGGCCCCTGCCAACTACGAATGTCGCTCCTGCGGCTACGTTTACGACCCCAGCAAGGGAGATAGTAAAACCAACACTCCCGCTGGAACCCCCTTCGAGGAATTGCCAGAAACGTGGCGCTGTCCCGTGTGTGGTGTGCGTCGTTCCCAATTTATCAACATCGGAGCCAAAGATGCTCCTTCGGGATTCCAAGAAAATCTTAGCTATGGTTTTGGAGTTAACCGTCTGACTCCGGCACAAAAAAATATTTTGATTTTCGGGGCTTTAGCGCTAGGATTTGTTTTCTTTATTAGTTTATATGGTTTAAACTAACTCAAGCACTCATTATCTTTAATCCAACGGCTCTTATGAGCCTGTAACCCATCGGGTACAAACCCTAATCCGTCCCGATTCCTTGACCAATACCTCTGAACCATTGATGAGAAAACTGAAACAATTCGTAATAGTTCTAGCTGTAGCCTTTTTCTGCTTTAGCTGTAGTAGTGTGCCATCCCTGAGCAGTAGTCCTTGGCAAATCCTCACCCTCGACACTGACTCCACTTTTGCCGATATCGCCTTTACCGACGACCTGCAGCACGGTTGGTTAGTGGGAACCAAATCTACCCTCTTTGAAACCACCGATGGGGGGGACAGCTGGCAGCAAAAAGTCCTCAACCTTGGCGAAGAAAAAGTTAGCTTTAGCGCCGTCAGTTTCCACGACCAAGAGGGTTGGATTGTCGGTAAACCCTCAATTCTTCTCCATAGCGAAGACGGGGGCAGCAGCTGGTCCCGTATCCCCTTAAGTGAAAAATTACCCGGTTCCCCCTACGGAATTATCGCCCTTAACGACAAAACCGCCGAAATGGTCACGGATTTAGGCGCTATCTACCGCACCAAAGACGGGGGCAAAACTTGGCAAGCTTTAGTGGAAGGTGCTGTGGGTGTGGCCCGGACAATTGTTCGTTCCCATGATGGTAAATACGTGGCCGTTTCCGCACGCGGTAACTTTTATTCCACTTGGGAACCGGGGTCAACAGAATGGCAACCCCACAATCGTCTTTCTTCCCGCCGTTTACAAAAAGTCGGTTATGGTGAAAAAGGAGAACTGTGGGCCCTGGCCCGGGGTGGTCAACTACAATTTACTAGCCCCAATGATCTCGATACATGGGAAGATAAGGTATTCCCAGAGTTTTCCACCAGTTGGGGACTTTTGGACCTCAACTACCGCAGCCCCGAAGAAATTTGGGTCGCTGGTGGTAGCGGCAATCTCTTGGTCAGTCATGACAGCGGCCAATCTTGGCAAAAAGATCGCGCGGTGGAAAGTGTCCCCTCCAATCTCTATCGAATTGTTTTTATCAATTCCGACAAGGGTTTTGTCTTGGGACAAGATGGGGTTTTACTGAAATATAATCCCCCTAGCGAACCGGCCTAAAACTTGTCTCAGGGTCAACAAAGTCTCTATTATAGAGATTGAATTTTTCAAGTCCTATCATTCCGAGGAGAACCGTCCATGTCAGGTAGTACCGGCGAACGTCCTTTTGGCGATATCGTTACCAGTATTCGTTACTGGATTATCCATAGCATCACCATCC
>NZ_JASJFF010000228.1:0-4903 GCF_030065435.1 Microcystis sp. M53603_WE2 | reverse complement strand
TTATAGAGAAAGGCATTTAGCGATTTTTGTCAATTGTTTTTGCTCTAGAGCGAACTAATCAATTAAGTCTCTTGCCAGATAAGGATTTAGTCGATTTATGCCCCCCTATCGAACCATACCAAGTAACGAAGAACCCTTTTTTTAGGGAATCCGTAAGCTCAATCAAAAAGGTCATTAAATTATGTTTAATCTTCCCAGAGAAAACCCAAATCAAATATCTCCTAGAGACACCGTTTTACTGATGATTAGGGGGTTTCAGATCAGTCAATGTGTTTATGCTGCTGTGAGATTAGGGATTCTTGATTTGTTAGGAGATGGCTCAAAACACTATCAAGAATTAGCGACGGAAACTAACACTCATGCTGATTCTCTCTATCGTCTTTTACGAACTTTGGTCAGTTTAGGAATTTTGCAAGAAAATCAACCGGATTATTTTCAAAATACTCCCTTAGCGGCTTATCTAAGGGATGATCAAGTGGGAACTTTACGCAACTGGCTAATTACCGAGATAGAAGAAAGTTATGCTTGTTGGGGCAATTTTACCCAAAGTTTAACGACTGGTGAAGGAGCTTTTAAAGCCATGTATGGTCTTGATATTGAGGAGTACCATCGAGAGAATCCTAGCCAAAATAAAGTTTATGATCAATCAATGAATGATATAACCACATTCCAAATAGCCAAAATATTAGAAGCTTATGATTTTTCCTCCGTAGAAGTATTGGCAGATATTGGTGGCGGTCAGGGAAAACTGATTGCTGCTATCTTAAAACGTTACCCTCAAATAAAAGGGATACTTTTTGAACAGCCATACTCCCTTGAAAAAGCCAAAAATTTATTGAAACAGGAAGGGGTAAGCGAACGCTGTGAGTTGATAAGTGGAGATTTTTTTGAATCGGTTCCCGTCGTAGCCGATGTTTATTTACTCAAGCAAGTTTTGCTCAGTTGGAATGATCAACAAGTGGTTGATATTCTCAAAAACTGTCGCCAGTATATGCCTTCCACATCTCGATTATTAATTGCAGAAAGAATTATCCGCAAAATTTATTGGAGAGATAATTTAGCTGATCTACAGTTATGGATGCTTCATTCAGGAAAAATTCGCTCAGAAAATGAATTAAAAGTCCTATTAACAAGCGCTGGATTTCAAATAGATAAAATTATTGATACTATGCCTGTGCAGAGTTTGATTGAAGCAAGTCCACTCCCTAAATTAAATTAGATATGTCCTAGCAAAGCATGAGCAATCAAGAATGTATTCCAGATTTTAAAACAGAAGCTATTCTCAATCCTGATATTAGTTTTGACAGTCCTCTGAAGGAGGATATTGACGAGCCAAAATCAATTTTTTTAACTGGCGCTACTGGATTTTTAGGGGCTTATTTGCTCCGGGAACTGATCGGTCAAACCACCGCTAATATCTATTGTTTAATTCGTTGTCATACTTTAGAAACTGGTAAACAGCGACTAAAAGAAAACCTCCAATCTTACCAACTTTGGCAGGAACCTTTTGATGATCGTATTATCCCGATAGTTGGCGATTTAGCTCAACCATTGTTAGGTCTTTCTGAGAAAGATTTTTGTCAATTAGCCACCGACATTGATGTTATTTATCATAACGGATCAGAAAACGACCCGATCACCCCTTACTCTCAAATGAAAGCGGTTAATGTTTTGGGAACTCAAGAACTTCTTAAGTTAGCCGGACTAAGAAAAACTAAACCAGTTCATTTTATCTCGACAGTCGCCATTTTTTTTAGTCAGGCTCATAGACAAGATATAGCGATTAGAGAGACGGACTTTCCTCTATTTTCTCCCAGTTTAAATACGGGCTATAAACAAAGCAAATGGGTGGCTGAAGAATTAATACACCTAGCTCAAAAAAGAGGTTTGCCCGTCTCTATTTATCGACCTACAAGAATTATGGGTGACAGCAAAACTGGAATTTATCGAAAATCCAATAATTTCTTTTTTCGGTTTATTCAAATATGTATTAAATTAGAAAAATTTCCCACTTTTGATGTGGATATTAATATTATTCCCATTGACTATGCCAGTAAAGCTATTGTTTATCTCTCAAGGCAAAAGCAACTTTTAGGAAAAACCTTTCATTTAGTTAATCCTGAATCAATTTCATGGCAGAGACTTTTTGAACTAATTAATGCCTGTGGTTATGCCACTGAACCGGTATCCGATAAAAATTGGTTAGTGATGGTTGAAAATTACCTTTTTGAGCAGGGAGGAGAAAAAGCCGTTAGTTCTTGCTTCCCAATTATTTTAAAATCAGCTAAAATGATTAGTCAGACAAAGCCTCGGTTCGATGCTTGTCAAACTATCGAGGGATTAGCTCATAGCTCAATCGTTTGTCATCCTCTCGATTTATCCCTGATCTCTACTTATTTACTTGCTTGGAAAAAATATGAGACAAAAATGTTAAACTAGCAAAGGCTCATCTGCTGCCCGACTACCAATAGCGTCAACCCCTTTTTTTTGGAAATATGTCAACCCAAGTTGCTGAAAACAAAAATGCACTTGCTTCTTTTAACCAATTTTTGAAAGATGTCAAGGCGATCACTCAACCTTACTGGTATCCGACCGAACCAGGCGCAAGAAGCTTTCCCGAGGTGATTCGTGGCTGGGGAATGCTATTTTTGCTAATTTTTCTAATCCTCGGTTTAGTAGTCGTAACGCTTTTTAATAGTTTTGCTATTCGTCGCTTGATTGACGCAATTGTACAACAGGGAGACTATGCCAAATTTAATCAGGAATTGATCGCCTATGTGATTGGGCTGATCTTGGTGACACTGCTAGTCGGTTACAGTAAAAATATTTCCAAAAAAATTGCTTTGCATTGGTATGAATGGCTAAATGGTCAGGTTTTAACTAAATACTTCCATAAACGTGCCTATTATAAAATTAATTTCAAATCTGATATTGATAATCCTGATCAACGCATTGCTCAAGAAATTGAACCGATCACCAGTAATGCTCTTAGCTTTTTCTCATCTTTTCTAGAAAAAAGCCTGAAGATGCTTGTCTTTTTAGTAGTGATCTGGACGATTTCTCAGCGGATCGCTATTCCGCTACTTATTTATACAGTCATCGGTAATTTTATCGCCCTTTATTTAAACCAAGAATTAATCAAGATCAATGAAAAGCAATTAGCTTCAAAAGCTGATTATAATTATGCGTTAACTCACGTTCGCAATCATGCTGAATCCATCGCCTTTTTTCGGGGGGAGAAAGAAGAATCAAATATCATTCAGCGAAGATTTAAAAAGGTATTAGATGATACTCGAAATAAAATTGATTGGGAAAGAGGGAACGAACTGTTTGCTAGGGGCTATCAGGCCGCTATTCAAGTATTTCCCTTCTTAATTCTGGGACCTTTGTATATTAGAGGTGAGATCGATTATGGACAGGTGGAACAAGCTTCCACAGCCTGTTATATATTCGCTACTTCTTTGGGAGACCTGATCACTGAATTTGGCATTTCGGGACGATTTTCTAGTTATGTTGAACGTTTAAATGAGTTTTCGACTGCCCTAGAAACTGTTACTCAACAACCAGAGAATGTCAGCACGATCAAAACTATCGAAGAAAATCATTTTGCCTTTGAGAAAGTCACTTTACAAACTCCCGACTATGAGCAGGTAATTGTCGAAGATCTATCTCTTTCTGTTCAACCCGGTGAAGGATTACTAATTGTTGGCCCTAGTGGCCGCGGCAAAAGTTCCCTCCTACGAGCAATCGCGGGTTTATGGAATTCTGGTACGGGAAGTTTAATGCGGCCTCCCCTTGAAGAAATTCTCTTTTTACCTCAACGTCCCTATATTATCCTGGGAACCTTGCGGGAACAATTGCTCTATCCTCAGACCGATCGTCAGATAACTAATACCGAAATTCAAGCAGTATTACAACAAGTCAATTTACAAAATACCCTAAGTCGGGTGGATGAATTTGACTCTGAAAAACCCTGGGAAAACATTCTCTCCCTAGGAGAACAACAACGTCTAGCCTTTGCTAGGCTCTTAGTTAATCCCCCCAGTTTTATCATTTTAGATGAAGCAACCAGCGCCCTAGATTTAGTCAACGAAAGGATTCTATATGAGCAATTAAAAGCTCGTAAGACAACTTTTATTAGTGTCGGTCATCGAGAAAGTCTCTTTAATTACCATCAATGGGTTCTAGAACTCTCGGCCGACTCTAGTTGGGAACTCTTGACTGTTGAAAATTATCGCCTTAAGAAAGCGCGAGAAATGTTTACTAAGACCCCTAATGGCAATTCTGTAAAACCTGATATTACCACTAATCATGAGTCAGAATCCCCAGAAACACATCAGTCTCTTGAGGGACTTTCTCATCAAGAGATAAAACTATTAACCGACTTATCGATCTCTAGTGTTCGTAGTAAAGCTAGTCGCGGAAATTTGATCGTAGCCAACGATGGTTTTACCTATCGTTATGACAAAAATCCTCAAATCTTAAAGTGGCTTAAAATCTCACCTTAAGCTGTCTGGCTGGAAAAGATTGATATAATCTGGCTGGAAAAGATTGATATAATCAGCCAATAGCCAGACCTCGAATCGACCCTAGAACCTGGACAAACCCGACAGCTGCCTAACGATGTCAGCAATTTAACTACCAGTTTCTACCAACAACAATTGACCGATAATATGGGATGAGAGGCTATTGAAGCTAAATTTTGTGAAAACTTCTCAATTATATCGCTAGATAACTAAAATGTGTTAAGCTAGGCGGTAGGATTCTGGGAAATCATGACAGATAAATCAATCTCTTATTAGTCAGAGTCCCTGAACCCCTGATTACCCCTTTCTCCCCCGGTCGATGACAAAACCAATGGCTGAACAACGCTCTGTACTAAAATTTAATGGCATCGATGATC
>NZ_JASJFF010000704.1:0-8761 GCF_030065435.1 Microcystis sp. M53603_WE2 | reverse complement strand
GAGTTTTCCTCTTAATTTACCTTTGAGTTGGTTGGGTTTACCGGCAAAACGAACGGAAATTTTACCTGCTGACTCGGCAACCACTCCTTTAGGAAAAGATTTTAGTTATGAAATTTTACCCGCAATTGATCTGAATGTGGGATACTTCTCGGAGGTGGCTTTTTTTCATCACTACTCTCAAACTCTGCTGCTGACTGATGGAATTATTTCTATCCCAGAAAATCCTCCCGCTATTTTAGAATTAGACCCCTATCCTCTCCTGTTTCACGCTAAAAATAGTGCTAAGGATTTGGTGGAGGATACCCCAGAAAATCGCCGTCGGGGTTGGCAGAGAATTTGTCTTTTTGCTCTTTATTTTCAACCTCCTGTTTTAGCTGTTCCCAATTGGATTAAGGTCTTTCGAGATGCTTTTACTGCTAAGGAAAAGAGTAAAAAAGCCTATTTTGGTTTATTCCCTTTTCAATGGGGGGATGATTGGCAAAGGACTTTTTTAAATTTGCGTCGAGAGGGGAGGTTAATAGTAGCCCCAATTTTGCAAACTTTGATTCTTAATCGCACTACTGACGAGGTTAGTCAATGGGTTGATAGAATTTACCAATGGCCGATTAAACAGGTTATTCCTTGTCATTTTGCTAGTCCGATTCAAGCTGATAGTCAAGAGTTTCAGCAGGCTTTTTCTTTCTTGTCAAAAGATTCTTATTTACCTAAAGATGACTTGGAATGTTTAGAAAGTATTGATAGTTTTTTAGTGCGCTGGCGATTGACTCCTCCTCCTGATAAAAAATTGTAATTTATGGCTAAGAACTGCTATAATATATGCGGTTGTTAGTTGATTGCTAATCAAGGTCATGCAAATTCCCGAAAATCCCAGTAATGATGACATCAGAGCGGCGTTGATTCAATTAAGTGATGAAGTTAGTGATTTGCAAGAAAAATTCAGCCAATCCCAGGACGTATTCAGTAAGTGGCGAGATGAAATAGGACAAAAAATTGATCGCATAGACTATAAATTTGATGCCTATCAAAAAGGTACAGATGGTATGGTGAGAATGGCTACTACTATCATCATTGCCACCGCTTCTGTGGTGGTTTTATCTAGTCTTAGTCCTGCGGTGACAGCAATTATCACCGCTTTATATTCTGCTAATGCTCATTAGTTACTTTATCGCTAAATTCTGGTGCGATTCGGTGCGTTACGCACTCGCTAACACACCCTATCTTTCCTGAATTTTTACCCGTTTGTTTAATTGATTCATAGTCAAGGAAATCACCAGATTAAAGAATAAATAGGTGGCCATAACTACTATTAACATTTCTACAGCTTTTCCCGTCTGATTAGCGATGGTACTAGAGATAGCATAAATATCATTATAACCAATAGCGATCGCTAAACTAGAGTTTTTAACCAGGTTTAAACATTCATTAGTTAAAGGAGGAATAATCACTGGCAAAGCTTGGGGAAAAATTACTAATCTCATCACTAATAAAGGTTTTAATCCCAAGGCTTTAGCTGCTTCCCATTGTCCCCGATTAACCGATTGAATCCCCCCCCGTACCGTTTCCGCAATAAAGGCAGCTGTATAAACAGTTAAACCGATTAAGAGAGTAGCAAACTCAGAAGAAAGATGTAAACCAAAGTCAATATTTTGATTAAGAGGATTAACTTGGGGACTTTGCCATTGTAAACCCCAGATTAGAGGAATTATAACTAGGATTAGTAGGCTAGTTAGGCATAAACTAAGTTTATTTTTTAGGTATAAAAATACTGAGAGAATTATTCCTAAAGCAATGATAGCTAAGGCTAACCATGTCCTGAAACTATTAGCGGGGAAAGGCAAATAGACTCCTGAGTTATTTAAGAATACCCTGCCAAAAAACTCTAGAGAGTCCTCAATCTTCGGCAGTTTTAGAAATACAGCAAAATACCAGAAAAATAATTGTAATAATAAAGGAGTATTGCGAATAGTTTCCACATAAATTGTTGCTAACTGACGAATTAACCAATTATCCGACAAGCGACCTAACCCGATAACTATTCCCAGACTAATCGCCAAAAATATGCCAGTAATCATAATGCGGAGGGAATTAACTAATCCCACCAAAAGAGCGCGAAAATAGGTATCGGTGGGACTGTAGGCAATAGGAGAGTCACCAATAGCAAAAGAGGCTGGTCGGTCGGGATCAAAGAGAAAGCCAAAGCCAAAACTTAAGCGTAAGCGTTGGAAATTAATCACTAAATTGCGGCCAAAAAACCAGAAAATTAGGCAGACAATTAGCAGGATAATTACCTGTAGAAAAATCTTCTGAAATCGCTCATCGTACCAAAAAGAATTTTTTTGAGGTAAAGTCATATTTATTATAAGTAAGTGGTTCTAATTAAATAGAAGATAGATTTTGCCTCTGATCCCCCCTGCCCCCCTTGATAAGGGGGGTGCCGATCCCCCCTTAGTCCCCCCTTAATCCCCCCTTAATAAGGGGGGCATCTGATAATTTTTAACACCTACCTACTTATATAGTCCAGAATTTTTAACAAAAGAAATCGGTGACTTTTGGCCACCGATTGAGAAAATCAAAACATATTTAGATAACTCCGAGACGGGAGAGACCGAGGATGACACCGGCACCGAGGACATGACCAAAACTGGTAGTACCCAGTAAAGCGCCTAATCCCATACCACCGAATAAAGCGGGGGAAGGTAAAGCAGGACCGACATTTTGTTGTTGAATAGTCGCTTTACCGAAAGCAATAGCGAGAATATTGCAGATAATCATGACAATCGCCACTTTGGGACTCCATTCGCTGGAACCTTGTACGGCGGTAGCGGCCATTAATAGGGTTGAATACATTGAAATTCTCCTGAACAGGTCGTTTTAAGTTTTTAATCTTAAAGGTAGTTTTCACCCCACATCACGCCCTGTTGCAATACTTAATAATCAAAAGCAGAGGAGTCAACGATAGGGCCGATTCGTCTCCACTTCCGAACTACTCGCTTAGTACAAATTTAAGTTTAAGCCTACTTCTCTAGCGAAGACGGCTAATCCTTTCTTTTCAATGGTTTTGATAGCTTTGGTGGAGATGCGTAGTTTTACCCAACGGTTGCCTTCCGACCACCAAACTCTTTTCCATTGTAGGTTAGCTTCTTGTAATTTTTTGGTGCGACGGTGGGAGTGGGACACCGCATAGGCGTTATTGGCCTTTTTCCCCGTCATAGTACAGACTCTAGACATAATTTGCTCCTGTGCGATCGATGTTTGTCAATAGTCAACCTTTCTAGTTTAACTCAAATCTCGCCAGAAGTCCCCCCTTCCCCTGGGTGAAGTGAACGGAAATAAATTTAACAGCAAGTGGGGGGATTAAGAAGTTGATTAAACCGGTTCACTGCTCAGACAATTTCGACAATTGCATCAAAGGTAATGGTGAGAATATTGTCAACAAATTTAGCTGTAATTTTTTACTGATAAAAAATATTTTAATAAGTTTTACATAGTTTCTATTATTCTGGTTAATTCATTTTTATTTTTCCACAATTTTACTTGAAAATCTTGGTATATTTTGGCGATAAAAGGGGCTTGATTACCTTGGGTTATTTTTTCGATTTTATCGATTGTTTCGACAAAAATATTAACCATGGTTTGACGAGGTAAGTTACCAGAAACTAGAACAAATACTTGAGCCTGATAACGGGCTATCTGTTGAACTTCTAAAATATTTATACCAATGTTTACATCTTTAGTTAATACTATCCATCCTCTTTGACTAACAATAGGTAGCCACTACGTATCCGGTGCATCTGGGGCAAAATGGGCATGATGAAATTCAATTTTAACCCCTATTTCTTGCAAAGCTTCACCGATAGATTTTCCTAAAGCGCGGTCTATAAAATAGGTGTATTGATAGGTCATGCCGCTTGCCAATTGCACTCGAATAAAATCGCTTTTTCAATTTGCCAAGGTTGACAATTATAATCATTGGCAATATCTTCTATAGAGTCCCCCGCATCATAAAGTTCTGTGACAACTTTAGTGGGAATTCCTGTTCCTGTGATCACGGGTTTTCCGAAGGAAATATTAGGGTCTATCTTTAGGACTTTATTGCTGAAGTCTTCCCCATTTATGTCGATAGTGGGAAAAAGCCGTGTGGCGATATCTTGTTCATCCCATTCAATACGAGTTAAGAGATTATTTAAGAATTGTTTCATCGTCAATTGTCCCGAACGGGAGGCATTAATTAAATGTTCAAATTGTTCAATAAAAAGGTCAGTTCCATCGGTACTAAATTGTTTTTGAACCAGAGGATGATCGGTGTTAAATTGTTCACTAATATAGTCTAGGGCCAGTCTAACTTTATCGAGAGGGATGTTATGAACTTTGCGAATAACTCTTAAAACGTGCGCTTCCACTAAGTTAGTAAAGGAAAGTTGCGGAATATTCGGATTAGGTCGTTGAATGAGGGGTAAAAACTCTTTTTGTCCTTTTTTAGTGGGGTAGGTGCGTCCTCGTACCCACGTTCTCAGAGTGGGTAAAGGAATATGGAGATAGCGCGCAGTATCGGCTATAGTGTAGGTGGGAACATGATAGAGATGCTCTAGAGATAAGGGAGATGATGCTTTGACCATCGTTAATATTTTGGTGAAGTTGTTGGGATGAGATTATCGCCTATTATTTCATTCTAGCTAATTTTGGTATCCTTGAGGATAGGGATAAAGCAGGGTACATCTTATTTTTGTAAATCTAGCAAGTTGGGATTTTTACGCGAAAACTCTCTGATAAAATTGGGCATTACTTCCGACTTTATTAATCAATCCAAGCTTTTGGGGGGTTCTACCCCCCAAACCCCCCGTTGGGGGCGTGGCGCCGCCCCCAAACCCCCCGCGCATTAGCTTTTCGGTGGGATGCTTACAGGCAGCTGCTGATATATCTGTGATAATTCAAGAATCACTGATAATTGCTCATTGTCGGTATTTCTGCAAATGTCAGATGCAGCCATAAAGTAGGATGAGGGCAGTGGACATTGGGGGCAAATGAGGTTATATTTTATCTAGAGAAGAACGTTTGTATGTCGCAACGATAATGAGTAATTCACTGCCAAAATATCTAGAGGAAATCACAGGCATTTATCAACAGGGTAAGGCCACAGAACACAGTTATCGTCCTGCTTTAAAAAAATTAATTGAATCCCTAAATAATAACCTACAGGCTCTCAATGAACCCAAAAGGATTGCTTGTGGCGCTCCAGATTTTGTGATTAATCAGGGTATAGTAGAAATTGGTCATCTGGAAGCCAAAGATATCGGAACTTCTCTCAAAAAGGTTGAAAATACTCCCCAAATAAAACGTTATTTACAGGCTTTGGGTAATTTAATTATCACCGATCATTTAGAATTTCGTTGGTATGTATCGGGAGAATTGCGTCTATCAGCTGCCGTGGCAAGTCTTAATCAAAAAAAGCAAATTAAACCTGATTCCCAGGGTATTTTGCAAGTAGAACAATTGTTCTGTCAATTTTTCCTCTCAAAAGTTATTCAGATAACAACACCGCGAGAATTAGCCAAAAAAATGGCCGCTTTAGCGCAGTTAATTCGAGACGCAATCGGCCAAGCTTTAAAAGATCAAGATTGTGGGGGAATGTTGCGGCAACAATTGCAATCTTTTCAACGAGTTTTAATTAGTGATCTCAACGAAGCGCAGTTTGCGGATATGTATGCACAAACAATCTGTTATGGGTTATTCGCAGCACGCTGTAATACGGATCAAATAAGTTCTTTTTCCAGGGAAACGGCGGGATTTCGACTACCGAAAACTAACCCTTTTTTGCGGGGAATTTTTCATCAAATTGCTGGTACAGAATTAGATGAGCGGATTACTTGGGCCGTGGATACTCTAGCCACTATTTTACAACAAACGGACATGGATGGTATTCTTAGCAGCTTTGGAAAACGCACGCGCAAGCAGGATCCTGTGGTTCACTTTTATGAGACTTTTTTAGCCGAATACGATAGCAAAATGCGTGAGTCTAGGGGGGTTTATTATACCCCTGAACCCGTGGTTTCTTACATGGTTCGCAGTGTGGACTATATTCTAAAAAATAAGTTTCAGATTCCTAAAGGTTTGGCCGATGCCAAAAAAATTACGATTAAAAATCCTAATAATAGCCAAGAAACTCAGGAAATACACCAAGTTTTAATTCTCGATCCTGCTGTGGGAACTGGCACTTTTTTACACTCTGTTATTGACCATATCTATGATAGTTTTCGTCAACAGAAAGGGATGTGGTCTAGTTATGTCAGTAAACATTTATTACCCCGTCTCTTTGGGTTTGAATTACTGATGGCTCCCTACACCGTAGCACACATGAAATTAGGTTTACAACTTCAGGAATTAGGCTATGATTTTAGTGCCGATGAACGCTTAGGAATCTATCTCACTAACACCCTACAGGAAGCTTTTCAAATTCCCCCTGCTGATGGGTTTTTAAATCGCATTCGCGATGAAGCAGAGTCAGCGCAAGGTGTTAAGCAAGAAATGCCAGTTATGGTTATTTTAGGCAATCCACCCTATTCCTATCAGTCGATGAATACTGACCCTTGGATTGTGAATTTGGTTAAGGATTATTATCAATTAGATGGAAAACCATTGGGAGAGAGAAACCCTAAAGGTTTATTAGATGATTATGTGAAGTTTATTCGCTTTGCTCAGTATCGGGTAGCGGAAACTGGTTATGGAGTTGTGGCGTTAATTACAAATCATGGTTATTTGGATAATCCCACTTTTCGGGGAATGCGTCAAAATTTGATGCAGACTTTTGATGAGATTTATATTTTAGATTTGCATGGGAATAGTAAGAAAAAAGAAGTTTGTCCCGACGGTTCACCCGATCAAAATGTGTTTGATATTCAGCAAGGTGTAGCGATTGCGTTTTTTATTAAGTATCAAGATAGTCAGCAAGATTTAGCCAAGGTTTATCATGCTGATTTGTGGGGTGTTAGAGAGGTTAAAGAGAATAGAGAGTTAGTTGGGGGTAAGTATCATTGGTTAGATGAAAATGATATTAGTTCAACTGAATGGTTAGATATAGAGCCTAAAAAACCATTTTATTTGTTAAGAATTCAATCAGAAAAATCGCTAGGTGAATATAATAAATATCATAGAATTGATGAAATATATATTACTCATATCTATGGTTTCAAGAGTCATCGTGATCACTTTGCTATAGATTTCGATAAAGAGCAGATAGTTAAACGAATTACTGAATTAGTTAATCAAGATAAATTAGATAATTCTTTTTCTGATAAATATGATTTAGGAAAGTGGGATTGGAAGAAAGCAGCTACAGCTTTGAAACAAGAGATAGACTTGTGGAGATTCCTTGACTTATGCGCTTATAGACCCTTCGACAATAGGTTTATGTTTTATTCTGATTATGTTATGGATAGAACAAGACCTGATTTAAGAAACCATATATTTAACAAAGAAAATTTGTGTTTAGTTTGTTCTCGTCAAATAGCAAATAATGAATATAGACATTTTTGGATAACTGACTTAGTTCCTAATGATTGTTTGATTTCAAATATCACGAAAGAATCTAACCATAACTTCCCCCTTTATCTTTATCCAACTAATAACCCAACGCTATTTGAAACAGAACCAACCAACTCGCCAAATGGTCGCCGTCCCAATCTAGCGCCAGAATTTATTAACAAACTTTCGGCAAAACTTGAATTAGAATTTATCAGTGATGGCAAAGGAGACGAAAAGAAAACCTTTGGACCGGAAGACATTTTTAACTATATCTATGCCGTCTTTCACTCTCCCCAATATCGCCAACGTTACGCCGAATTTTTAAAAATAGACTTTCCTCGTGTTCCTCTCACCAGTAATCAAGAATTATTCTGGGAATTAGTCAAAAAAGGTGACAGATTAGTGCAGTTACACCTAATGAAAGCAACGGGAAAAGAAATTAGTAGCTATCCCGTGGCGGGTTCTAATCTAGTCGAGCAGGTGAAATATGACGAAAATAAACAACAAATTTCGATTAATTCTGACCAGTATTTTGCGGGGATTCCGCCTCAAATTTGGAACTTTTATATCGGCGGTTATCAAGTGTGTCAGAAGTGGCTAAAAGACCGCAAAGGTCGCCACCTTAGCTACGATGACCTAGAACATTATCAACAAATCATCTCCATTTTGGGAGAATCGATCGCAATTATGGAAACCATAGATATAATTATCAATAAATATGGTGGTTTCCCCTTTAGTTAAGCCACCGGTGAGAGAAGATTAATACTAAATCCGTTGACTATAGGCTACATATCAGGACAGGTAAAAGGGAGAATAAATAATCAGTACAGGTGCAAGATTTTGAGAGAATCGTGCTTCAAAACCTTGGGTTTTCATCGGCCCGCGTCCTGTAGGGGCGAAGCATTCGGGCAATAACCTATCGGTGAAACCGTAGATTTTCTATCCGAATGCTTCGCCCGTACTTTTTGCCGCAAACCCTAGATTGATATTTTATCGCAGGTTTCAACCACAGATAAAGCGTCTTCTAGGTTATATTTATTAGGGTTTTTCTTCCTTTTTTGTTGCGGTTGCCTTTTAAATTTATATTGAAATGTCTCAAAAATTTTGGCGTTGTCAAATTGAAAGATGCTCCGAATCAGCACCGGAACTGAAATTACTTTGATAGGAAAGATTACATGGCATCTTGACAATTAGTGTTTAATGAACGAATAGTGCCGATAGTTGGGCTTAAGTGGGGAACAAG
>NZ_JASJFF010000715.1:0-1985 GCF_030065435.1 Microcystis sp. M53603_WE2 | reverse complement strand
TTTTCCCTGTCGGGGGGACAACAACAAAGATTATGTATTGCTCGCGCTATTGCCGCTCAACCAGAAGTATTATTAATGGATGAACCCTGTTCGGCACTCGATCCGATTTCAACTTTAAAAGTTGAGGAATTAATGCACGAATTAAAAGAACGTTACACGATTATTATTGTTACTCACAATATGCAACAAGCCACAAGAGTAGCAGATTTAACGGCTTTTTATAACGCTGAAGCCACCGATAAAGGTGGCAAAATTGGTTATCTAGTCGAGTTTGATCATACGGACAAAATCTTCGGTGATCCTCAAGAACAAGCAACTAAAGATTATGTTAGTGGACGTTTTGGCTAAATTCAGTTATCAGTTATCAGTTATCAGTTATCAGCTTTTTTCTTCCCTCTCCTCGTCTCCCTTTTCCTTTTTCCCCAACACCTATTCCTTTGAAAATTATGTATAGTAAAGATGTTGTCACCGATGCAGTTTTGAGAACCAAAAACTTAAACGTTTACTATGGTTCTAATCTTGCTGTTCGTGATGTTAACCTTGATATTCCTGAGAAAAAAGCGATCGCTTTTATCGGTCCCTCTGGCTGCGGAAAAAGTACAGTTTTACGCTGTTTTAATCGCATGAATGATCTGGTTAAAAGTGCCAAAATTGAGGGAAAAGTTACCTTTCGCGGTCAAGATATTTATGGTAATTCCGTTAATCCTATCGGGTTACGCAGTCGTATTGGTATGGTTTTTCAGAAACCGAATCCTTTTCCTAAATCTATCTATGAAAATATCGCTTTTGGGGCGCGCTTAAATGGTTACATCGGTGATATGGATCAATTAGTGGAAGAATCTTTAAAAAAAGCCGTTCTCTGGGATGATGTTAAAGATAAACTCAAAGAAAGTGGTTTAGCTTTATCGGGGGGACAACAACAAAGGTTATGTATTGCCCGCGCTATTGCGGTTAAACCGGAAGTTGTTTTAATGGATGAACCCTGTGCGGCACTCGATCCAATTTCTACCCTAAAAATTGAGGAATTAATTCACGAATTGAAAACCCAATATACTATAGTTATTGTTACTCATAATATGCAACAAGCGTCGCGGGTTTCTGATTTAACGGCTTTTTATAATGCTGAACCGACCCCAAAAGGCGGTAAAGTGGGCTATTTAGTGGAATATGATCGCACCGAGGTAATCTTTCAAAATCCCGCTCAAGAGTCCACTAGAGATTATGTTAGCGGTCGTTTTGGTTAAAGGATTAATAATTAATCGTTGTTCACGACCCCGGGATAGATTAATTTTTTCCCCAGGGAATGATTGAAAAACGATTAACTTAACTGATTGCGAAAACCTTTGGCACTAATAGTTAAAAGTATCATAGGGAAACCAATCAGAGCCAATAAACGAATAGCAAAACCAAAGATAAAAAGAGTCATCAGGACGGAGAGAATTAGTTTCATAAAATTGCCCGATTACGGAGAGATTTTGACGGCAGTTTTCGGGAACTTCTCGCCCCCTTTCCCTGTCTAAGTCTAAGGCAGTAGCGAGGGTAATATAATCTAAATTTTGCTGGTAATTTTCCCCGTTGTTGACCTTCTTCTCTACCTTCTTTTATTGCTTCTTGATCGACTTTAGTTTGTTTGAGATGGCTAAGACTAAACACGCCTTCTATGCCAACTATGCCAACAAGGTTTTTAGATTTATTCAGCAAGCCCTATATAATTCTAAGTAGAGAGACCGATAAAAAGCGCTAAAGGGATTGTAACCGATGACGGATGAAAGATTAGAACGGATCGAGAGCATACTACAGGCTACCGTTGTCCTCACGCAACAGAATCGAGAAGATATAGCACAGCTAACCCGTGAAGTTAGGACAATAGCAGGGAGTCTTGAACGAACCAACGAGCGCTTAAATCAATTTATCACTCAAGCTGAGAGCGATCGACAGTTTTTCCGCAACGAAGTCACCGGCATCCGTACAGAAGTTAAGCGAAT
>NZ_JASJFF010000708.1:0-1284 GCF_030065435.1 Microcystis sp. M53603_WE2 | reverse complement strand
TGGGTTAAAGTGCGATGCCGAAGGCACTGGGTAGCACCCCTAGATGTCGTTAGGCCTTCAATCTACTTAGGGCTTGCTGAATAATGGTAAAACCCTTTTAAAATAAGGCTTTTGACCTGTTAAAGTCCGATGTTAGTGCTGCGAAAATAGGATTGGGACTTTCAAAAACCTTGCATTATCCTTCTTGTGGTACATCGCTTGGTACAAAAAACAAGGGCAACAAAGCCTGAAACGACCGACTCCTGACTCCTGACTCCTACCCCCAGGAAAAACTTTTTCAGCAGACCCTAAATAAAAGTCCTAAATGCAAGATTTGAGCAACGCTTAACCCAAACTCCTGATTGAGATAGATGCCCAAAAAATTATTCAGGGTTACAATTCCATCGGAAATCAAATAAAATACGACTAAGAACTTAAAAATCTCTTGGTTTTGCCTAAAATAGCCCAGCGTATGCCAGACCTGATGGTAGGATTGGCGAATTAACCGAGAAAGGGGAATGGTGGGCGGTTGCGACTGATGAGGCAACCAAGCTAGAGCCGGGAGAGAAAGAAAGAGCAGCCATAATCCGACGATCACAAAAGCCAGTCGATACTCTAGCAATTGATCGAAGCGATGGCTTGATTGTACCAACCAAAACAACAGATAACAGGCAATTCCTCCCAGATAGCCCAACCCCGACCCCCAACTTGACAGCCGCCCGATCGCCCCCGGTGGCACCAGAGAGGGTTAAGAGAGAAAAATTTATAAGTGACACCTTCCCCAACGAAGTTTTTGACAAGTTCTGCTAGTATTACAGGACTATTCTCCTCACAGGGGGAAAATTGATAGATTTCTGGTTAGTGTATCACAAGCTCAAGAAAAGGATAGCCAAATGCTTGCAGCTACCCTGTGCCGAGGGAATAGACTGGAGACTTAGTTCTCTTGTACTTAATTTATTTGGCAATTTTCGAGCCATTGTTCTAAATCTTGTAATGACTGAAAATCTAACAAAGCTTCGCCTAAGTTTTCTAACTGTTCTAGGTCAAGATTTCGGATCTTGGGCGATAATTCAGGAGAGATGCTACCTATACGGCGATTTAATAGACGTAAAACGAGGTTAGCTTCTCCCTCTTGTCGTCCCTCTTGTCGTCCCTCTTGTCGTCCCTCTTGTAAACCTTCCGACCAGATTTCTTGATAGATAACAGATTCTTTCATGATGTCTTTCCTCAATAATCGTTGAATGATGTCTTTGTTTAATACTGACCCAGCTAGGATGGCGGTAGATGCGGCCAGATTGCTTTGTT
>NZ_JASJFF010000725.1:0-7804 GCF_030065435.1 Microcystis sp. M53603_WE2 | reverse complement strand
TCCACATCATGGACGCGCAGGATATCGGCCCCCTTAGCGATCGCTAAAGCACAGGCCGCCGCCGTTCCGAAAACTCGTTCTTTTGGGTCATCTTTGCCTGTAATCTCGCCGATAAAGCGTTTTCTCGACAATCCAATTAAAATAGGTAAACCTAAATCCCGAAATTGCCCTAATTCTCGCAATAACTCAAGATTTTGTCGTCCAGTTTTGGCGAAACCAATCCCTGGATCGATGATAATATTTTCCCTAGCAATACCCCACTGTAAAGCTTCCTTAACGCGATTCTGTAAAAATTCTTTAATTTCCTTGACTAAATCGTCATAATGTGTTAGAGATTGCATGGTTTGCGGATTGCCCCGCAGGTGCATGAGGATGATGGGAACGGCCAATTTAGCCACCGTCGGCAATAATAGGCGATCGAAGGTTCCCCCAGAAATATCATTGATCAAATCGGCCCCAGCGGCGATACCTTGGGCTGCTACAATCGCCCTAGTGGTATCTAGAGAGATAGGAATAGAACTTTGTTGTCGAATAGCGGTGATTACGGGGATAACTCGCAATAATTCTGCTTCTAGGCTAATTTCTTGCGCTCCCGGACGGCTGGATTGACCACCGATATCGATTATATCAGCCCCAGCCTCGATCATTTTCATCGCTTGTAGCAGGGCATTTTCAACATTGTCAAATTCTCCCCCATCACTAAAACTATCGGGAGTAACGTTTAAAACACCCATGATATAGGTGCGTTTTCCCCAAGCAAAAATATGTTCACGAATTGCCGTTAAACTAGACATAATACTAAATCCGTTGAGTATAGGCTACATATCAGGAGAGGCACTCATGCACTCATGCACTCATGCAAAAGGGAGAATAAATAAAAATAATCTCCTGACTCCTGAATACTGGCTCCTGACTCCTAACTCCTGAATACTGAATACTGATGGTCATAGTTAATTTTTAGGTAGGGAAGAATCTTTTAATTCAAAATAAGCTTGTACTTCTTCTTTCCAGAGTTGATATTTTTCTTGAATTAGTTGATATTGACTGGCAAAATCGAGGTTACAATCAACGAGATTGCTATCGATCTCGGATTGCACTAATTCCCGTTCGATCAGGGTTTCTCGGATAAATTTTAAACATTCTTGTCTCAAAGCTTCCGCTTGATCAATAATTAGCTGGACTTGATTAATTGCTCGATCGTACAATGGGGTTTGTGAATGAAAAATTTCGGAAGATGCGGCCAGATTTCGCAGTCTATTTAATTGATTTTTCTTTTCTACTAAACTGGCAATTTTGGGGTTAATTTCAAAAAGTAAGGTTTTCACCAGAGGAGCCAAGCGGCGAGTGTTAGTATAATCATAGTTATTAAGGTCTGATTTAATCAGGTGTACCTGTTGTAAATCGACGGTAATATCGTGGAGTTGTATCTCGGTTTCGGTGATGGTGGGATGAATCGTTTTAACTTTCCAAGTAGTAATAGAAGTCAACTGCTGGCGCTCACTATTAACCATTTGCCGCTCCATTTTCAGCACATCGAGGGGAATGCTATAAAGTTTTTTATCGGGAATATAGATGACATCGCTACTGAGAATGCGATCGATTTTAGGACGACGATATAAATAATGATACAGGAATCGATAAAAGCTGTTACTGCCTTGAAATATCTGGACAAATAACCAAATTTTCCAGCTGAATAACCCGCTGACAAAGCGTCCGAATAGATGGGAATTCGAGGAGGAGTTATTCATGAAATTCCGTTATCAGTTATCGGTGAGGAATCGGAGGTTTGGTTCTTTTCAGCGAGCGGTAAATAGTAAACAGTAATCAGGGATAAAGATGAAGATAACTAACTAACTAATTAACTTAAAACTTACATCTGATAACTGATAACTGATAACTGATAACTGATTAAGGACGTTCTCCGGGTAGATTTTTTGAAGATGTTGGTTTCGATCTTACCTGTTGACGACCGTTGCGAATAACTTGTAACATTTCCCCTAATTCTCGATCGAGATGTTCTAAAACCGCTTCGGCATAGTCGTCAGCGCCTTTTTGAATTTCATGACATTCAGCTTGGGTTTTTTGTCGTAACTGTTGCACTTCCTGCAAGGTGCTGTGACGCATCTGTTCGATTTCATCGAGGGTTTGTTGTTGCAAGGATTCGCATTCCTGCTGAACCCGTTGACGAATTTGGGCCGCTTGCCGTTCTGCTTGTTGAATAATACCGGACTCATCGAGAATTTGGGCGGCTCTTTGTTGAGCGGAACGAAGGACTTGTTGAGCGTATTCCTCCGCTTTAGTGATAATTTCCTGTTCTTCCTGCAAAATTGCCAAAGCTTTCTGTACTGCTGGTGGCACGGTTTCATAGATGAGATCGATCTGTTCGGATATCTGTCCCTCATCGATGATTGTCCAACGGGTGAGGGGGATATGGAAACTATCAAAAATCATCTCTTGCAGACGCGCCAGATCCTGATAGATATCGAAATCGACGGGTGGACTGGGAACCCCACTATTAGAAGTGTTAGGTACTGCTTTTCTGGGATCATTAGGTTCTCGGCGCGCCATAGGTTCAGATCGTCCTCATTACTGTATTTTAGTATGTTAGCTATAGTATGAGTAAATATCCCTAGAAACGTTTTCTGGGACTAGATGGGTGACAGAGCCACCGAATTGAGCGATTTCTTTAACCACGCTACTGCTTAAAAAACTATATTCTTTAGTGGTGGCTAAAAAAACCGTTTCGATTCCTTCCCAGAGAGTTTTATTGGTGTGTGCCATTTGCAGTTCTTTTTCAAAGTCTGAGAGAACCCGCAACCCCCGCAACAGCACCTTAGCACCTTTCAATCTGGCATATTCAACCGTTAATCCTGAAAAACTGTCTATCTCAACGTTTTTCAGGTGTTTTGTACAGTAGCTGATCTGTTCTATGCGTTTTTCGACGGTAAATAAGGGGTTTTTATGGGGATTGCAGAGAACTGCCACGATTACTCGCTCGAATAGTGGCACACTGCGTTCGATAATATCTAAATGACCGAGTGTAACTGGATCGAAGCTGCCGGGGTAGATGGCGATCATTTCTCAACCTTCACACCTCGCCAAAAAGCGATATATCCTTTAATATTTTGGGCTTTTGGTTTAGGATCGGGATAATACCAAGCGGCATCTTTATTGTCCTGTCCATCTACCCTGAGAGTATAATAACTAGCCTCTCCTTTCCAAGAACAAATGGTATGGGTGTTACTGGGTTGAAAATATTCAGCTTTGATGGTATCGGGGGGAAAATAGTAGTTTCCCTCGACAATTTCGCAGTTATCGCTTTCCGCTACCACTGCACCATTCCAAATCGCCTTTGCCATGACACTAACTCCTAGTTCTGGTTCAAAATTATCTTACAACAGAGTTTGTAAATGTTGAACCAGTTGGTTAACCTGCACCACTCCCTCGATTCGATCGATCGGTTGACCATTTTTAAAGACTACTAAAGTCGGTAAAGCTTGAATACCGTACTTAGTGGCTAAATTGGGATATTTGTCTGTATCAATTTTGACAATTTGTAGGCGATTTTTGAAATACATTCCCGTTTGTTCTAGAATCGGAGCCATCATTTGACAAGGACCGCACCAAGTGGCATAGAAATCCACTAACACGGGAAGATTAGTGGTTTGCAACAGTTCCTGAAAACTGGAAAACTCTTTTTTGACTGCCATAAATTGTCACCTCGCCAGAAAAATAGCCTTTTCCCTACTATAGCTTTTCTAAATGTCCCTTAGCTCTCCTGCAAAAGTAAGTTCTCGATGTGCTATCGGCTCAAAATATCTTAAAAGTCAGATAAATTTGCGATAATTTTCGGTTTTATGGCTAGTATAGTTGTCTCTTGTCTTTTTTATCCTCATCTCCCCACTCCCTTCTCCTATCTCCCTATCTCCCTATCTCCCTATCTCCCCATCTCCTGTCTCGGAGTCTCCTGTCTCCTCACCTAAGGGAAGATTTTTGATTTCTCCAGAGCAGTCATCGATCGCCGGGAAAATGCTAAGTTAAGTTAAAGACTCGACAGCCAACTGTCCATGAACATCCTAACCAAGCTGCTTTTTCCCGAAACTAAAACTCCAGAGCAAGTAGGTTCACCGCGAGTACAGAAAAGCCGCCGGGGAATCGAAACTAAATCCGCCGCAGAAATCGTTATTATGCGACAAGCGGGTAAAATTGCCGCTACAGTCCTCAAGGAAATCGCCGAGATCGCTCAACCCGGGATGACGACGGCGGCTCTGGATGTCTATGCGGAAAAACGTATTCGCGAAATGGGTGCTACTCCCAGTTTTAAAGGTTATTATGGCTTTCCTGCCTCGATTTGTGCCTCCGTCGATAACGAAGTCGTTCACGGTATCCCTAGCCCGAAAAAACGCCTCAAAGCTGGTTCTGTGTTAAAGGTAGATACGGGGGCCTACTACCAAGGTTATCATGGGGATTCCTGTATCACGATCGCTATCGGTTCCGTCTCTCCAAAAACCGAAAAATTAATCCGCGTGGCGGAAGAAGCTTTATATAAAGGCATAAATCAGGTAAAAGCGGGCAATTATCTGCTCGATATTGCGGGAGCGATCGAAGATCACGTTCAAGCTAACGGTTTCCAGGTGGTAGAAGATTTTACCGGCCATGGAGTCGGCAGAAATCTCCACGAAGAACCCTCGGTATTTAATTTTCGCACTAATGAGTTACCCAATGTCAAACTCCGCGCCGGGATGACTCTGGCAATTGAACCAATTGTCAATGGGGGATCTAAACATACCAGAACTTTACGCGATCGTTGGACGGTGGTGACGATGGATAATGCTCTCTCCGCTCAATTTGAGCATACTGTCCTAGTAACCGCCACAGGTTATGAAATCCTAACCGATCGCAATAACCTATAAAATTATCTATAGATTTTTTGCCTTGGAATCTTAATTGGAAATTTATTTAGCGGTAGGATTTAGTCAAAATGTTTAAAAATATCGTTGTTGCCTTGGATTGTGGGGAATCATCCCATCGAGTCCTCCATGCTTTGAATTCCCTTTCTCTAACGGCAAATTCTTGCATTATACTCACCCATATTCTCAGTAAGGAGGGAGATGAATCGGCAGTGGATCGCCCTCACCCCTCCCGTGAGATCATTGAAGATCAATTGCGCTGCTATCAATCCCAGATTGCTACCCCTAGTGAAATCGAGGTCATCTTTGGTGATCCAGCGGAGGAAATTATTCGTTTAGCTAATATCTATCAAGCTGATCTGATCGTGATCGGCAGCCGGGGATTAACGGGAGTTCAACGGGTGATCGAAGATTCTGTTAGTAGTCTCGTGGTGGCAGAAGCTACCTGTTCCGTATTGGTGGTAAAAGCATAGCAGCCAGCATTCAGCTAGAAAAGGTACTCTGGCAAGAGTGCCTAAGTAGGGTTTGCTGAAAAAGCTTTTCCTAGGGGCAGGGTGTGGGGTGTGGGGTGTGGGGTGTGGGGTTTTACCGATTTTCAGGTGGTCAACTACCTAATTTTCAGGGAAAAAGTACCTGAATTTTCCCCCGATCCCCGCAATGGCTGGCACTTTTTGAGGGGAAAAAAGTCCAAAAGTCTTATCCAACAAGGTTTTTAGATTTATTCAGCAAACCCTAAGTAGTCTTGATCATCACTGCTGACTAAAATTTGCAAATCTTATTTTTCCCCGATGTTTTCCCCCATACATTCCCCGGTCTTTCCCCACTCACTCCCCAGTTTTCCACAGTTTACCCAGACTTTTCCACAGGCAACAGCGATAGAATCGGCACTTGCTTCCAGAAAAAATTAATCTTGATTGTCAAAATACCCATCGATAGATACTGAGTTACTGTTAAGTTAAGTAAATAAAATCTAGCTCTAACCCTTATTCCCTCGTAAATATTAAGTTTTTCTGAAGCATTCCTTTACATCTGGTAATATTGCAACTCCCCCCAACTTGGCTCACAATAGTCCTTACTGTCCACTGCACCAGTCAGGGATTTCCCCACTTCCGATCAGAGGTAAACGATATGAATACATCAGTCAGTATCTTGGCAGAAATCCCCGAAATCCTCCACCAATCCCTACAACAATATCTAGAAACTCACCCCAGTTGGGATCAAGATGGTGTGTTTACGGCGGCTATATCATTTTTTCTACTTAATTGTCAATCCTCCGAAAGGATGAATTTTGAGGAGCAAAATAGCTGTGCCAAGGTTTATCTAGAAACTTTGTTCCAGCGCTCGGAGTGCTAATTCGGGGATAATAAGAGTCGGGTCATGGTTAAAAACCCGATTTTCCCCTATGAATTCCGATAAAACCCCTAATTTAATCATTCCTCAGCTAATTATCGGTTTGGGTAATCCTGAACCCAAATATGATCGCACCCGTCATAATATCGGTTTTGAAGCTGTGGACTCATTAGCACGGGATTGGGGGCTATCTTGGCAGGAAAACAAGCGATTTCAAGGTTTTATTGCCGAAGGTGACAGTCCTCTCCCGGGCAAAATTCGTCTTTTAAAACCCCAAACCTATATGAATCGCTCCGGGCAATCGGTGCGAGCGGTGCTGGACTGGTATAAACTGGAGCCGGAGTCGATTTTAGTCATTTACGATGATATGGATCTGCCCCTAGGCCGGTTGAGAATCCGTCTATCGGGATCGGCTGGCGGACACAACGGTATTAAATCGATGATTGCCCACGTTGGCACGGAAAGCTTCGCTCGTTTACGCATAGGAATCGGTAAATCAAGCGAAAAAGCAACTATTTCCCACGTTTTAGGCCGATTCACCCCCCAAGAAAACGAAGTCATCTTGAAAGTGTTAGACTTGTCCAGAAAAGCGATCGAACTTGGTCTCAAACAAGGGTTACAAAAGGCAATGAGTCTCTACAATAATCAAAGTGTAGAGATTGGTTCTGATCTATGCTGATAGCAAATAAGCCTGATTTTAGTAATGGTTATAATAGCCATTTTCGTCTATACTCTTACAGAACCCTTGGTCAAATTTTGATCGCCCTTTGCTAGATTAGGTCAATTTTTATCCTCGATATTAGCAGTTTAAGTATGATTAATCGCCAAAGTTTGCTGAGATTCGCCCACAAGTTTAATCTCATTTTATTGATAATCGCTACAGTTTTTTGTCTTTGGAGTAATCCTGCTTTTGCCCATCGTCCCCATGATGTAATTAGTCAAGTGGAAGTTTCTCCCGATTTCCAGACAGATAATACAGTATATATCTTGGTGCGAAATAACTTTTATAAGTCTAGGGATGGAGGTAGCAACTGGACAAGATTAATTCAAGGTTTAGATTATACGGGGGAATTAAGTTCCTTATCCCTATCTCCCCTCAATAAAAATATTCTCTATCTAGCTTCAAGATCCGATGGTATTTATAAAAGTGAAGATGCGGGGGAATCTTGGCAGAAAGTTAATCAGGGTTTAGCAACTAACTTTATTAACTTTGTACAAATTGCCCCTTCCGATCCCAATATAGCAGCAGCAGTGGGATTAGAAAAAGGGGTTTATTTAACCGCAGATGGTGGTAAAAATTGGTCAAATATTTTCCCCACCACGGCACTGATAACCTTTCTCGCTATTACTCCCAACAATCCTAATCGCATTTTTTTTGGGGATGAACAGGGTAAATTATACAGTTCCTCCGATGGGGGGAAAACTTGGCAGAATCTCCCCTTACCTGCTAATGTGGGGGCAGTGGATACAATTGCTTTTTCTCCTAATTTAGACAGGGATAAAACCTTTTTTGTCGGCACAAAAGAAGCAGGTATTTTTAAAAC
>NZ_JASJFF010000953.1:0-2217 GCF_030065435.1 Microcystis sp. M53603_WE2 | reverse complement strand
GATAACTGATAACTGATAACTGATAACTGATAACTGAAAATGTCTGCATTTATTGAAGTCGATCACATTGATAAGGTTTTCCCTCTGCCCGATGGCCGTCAATATATCGCCCTAAAAAATATCGATCTCAGCGTTACTCAAGGGGAATTTATCTCTTTAATCGGTCACTCCGGTTGCGGGAAATCTACCCTCTTAAATATGGTCGCCGGACTCGATCGCCCCACGGTGGGAGGGGTGATTTTAGAGGGAAGAGAAATTAAAGGCCCCGGCCCCGATCGCATGGTGGTCTTCCAGAATTATTCTCTGCTGCCTTGGTTAACCGTCCGGGAAAATATCGCCCTAGGAGTTAACCGTGTCCTGCGTCATCTGCCGGCTGCTGAACGCAAAAGTGTCATCGAACATAGTATCGATATGGTACACCTGCGCCATGCCGCCAACAAACGACCGGGAGAATTATCGGGAGGCATGAAACAACGGGTAGCGATCGCCCGCGCCCTAGCCCTACGGCCAAAAGTCCTGCTACTCGATGAACCCTTTGGGGCGCTGGATGCGTTAACCAGAGGCAATTTACAGGAACGTTTGATGGAAATCGTCGAAGAAAGCCACGTTACCTGTATCATGGTCACGCACGATGTGGATGAGGCCCTATTACTATCCGATCGAGTGGTGATGTTAACCACCGGTCCGGAGGCCCATATCGGTCAGATTCTCGATGTTCCCATTCCCCGGCCCCGGCATCGTTTAGAAGTAGTTAACCATCCCAGTTACTACTCCCTCCGTAACGAGATCGTTTATTTCCTCAACCAACAGAAGCGATCGAAGAAAGTCGGTCAACCCACCGGGCCGATGACGGTGATCGGCCAAGCTACCCGACTGAAAACCAATCCCACCATCGGTTTTATCCCCCTCACCGATTGCGCTCCGATTATTATCGCCAAAGAGAAAGGTTTCTTCGCCGAGGAAGGATTAGAGGATGTTATCCTGCAACGGGAACCCAACTGGAAAGCGCTCGCCCAAGGAGTGGCCACCGGTCGTCTCGATGCGGCCCAGATGGTGGCGGGAATGCCCCTCAGCATGACCATTGGGGCCGGCAATAAGCCCTCTGTCCCCGTGATTAGTGCTTTGGTACTCAGTCGCAACGGTAACGCCATCACCCTCAGCAATAAATACAGGGAATTGGGGGTAGAAAAACTCGAGGACTTAAAGGATGCCCTCCAGCAAAGTCCCGATAAAATCGCCACTTTCGGCATGGTTCACCCTGCCTCCATGCACAATCTGCTGTTACGCTACTGGTTAGCTAGTGGCGGCATCGATCCCGATAGTGATGTGAATTTAACCGTAATTCCGCCGCCTCAGATGGTTTCCCTGCTAAAAGCGGGTAAGATCGACGGTTATTGTGTGGGGGAACCCTGGAACTCCTACGCCGTTCAGGAAAAATTAGGCTACGTTATCGCCACCGATCTTGATATTTGGCCCGGACACCAGGAAAAAGTCCTCGGGGTCAAGGAAACTTGGGCGGCGAAACATCCCGAAACCCATATCGCCATGGTGAAAGCTTTAATTAAAGCCTGCGAATACTGCGATGATCAGCGTAATCGAGAAGAAATCGTCAATATTCTCAGTCAGCCCCAGTATGTGGGCGTGGATAGGGCGATTATCCGCCCTGGTTTCCTCGATGGTTATGATCGCGGTTTAGGAACTGCCCCCGAACCCCTATTCCGATTTAATCAGTTTTACGTCGATCAAGCTAACTGTCCAGGCCGCAGTGAGGCCCTATGGACCCTAACTCAGCTTGCCCGTTGGGGTTACGCGCCTTTCCCTCGCAACTGGGTGGAAGTGATTGAACGCGTCCGTCGTCCCGATCTATTTGGCGAAGCTTGCAGGTCCCTGGGCCTTCCCGATTTGGAACCCAATCGCCACAGTTTTGCCCTCTTTGATCATCTTATTTTCAATCCCGACGATCCGATCGGCTATCTGGAACGTTTTTCGATCCGTCGCGATTATCGCGTCTCGGAAGTTCTCCTCGATGATCCCGTCGCTAATTAAGGTTGGCTGAATAAATCTAAAAACCTTGTTGGGTAAAACTTTTAGACTTTTGCGGGAGTGATCGGGGGGAAAATTCAGGGACTTTTTCCCTGAAAATTAGGTAATTGACCAGATGAAAATCTCTAAAACCCTACACCCCACACCCCACACCCCACACCCCACGAAAAACTT
>NZ_JASJFF010000919.1:0-2336 GCF_030065435.1 Microcystis sp. M53603_WE2 | reverse complement strand
TTAGCTAAATAGATTTGTTTGTCTTTAAATTTAAAAGCAGACTTGGTAAATTCGGCACTTCCTCCCTGATGTTTTTTCTTAAAGTTAGGATACTTAGTCCGACCAGCAAAGAAATTAGTAAAAGCTGTTTGTAAATGTCTTAACCCTTGTTGTAAGGGGACACAGCTTACTTCATTAAGAAAGTCTAATTCTTCTTGCTTTTTCCACTCGGTTAGCATTGAAGAAGTTTGGGCGTAGCCTACTCTTTCTTGCTTTTCGTACCAAGCTTGTGTTCTGAGATGGAGAGCTTTATTGTCAACTAATCTTACACAGCCCAATGTGCGCCGCAATAGCGACTCTTGTTCGGGTGTGAGGTAAAATCGGAACGAATAGGCTTTTTCCATACCTCGCATTCTAGAATATATCGTGTAAATGCGCTAGTATTTAACGGTAAAGCCGTCGTAGAACGACGGGGTTTCAGACCCAAATTTTCGATGACCGCATAAAAGGCAAACACGAACCACCTGTAACGACGGGATAGTTCGCTAAGTCCGAGTAACGTCCCCAAGATAAGGGGGAGAGAGATAATTGTTGACATGGATTGTACCCCGCCCGATCGGGTATTTAGCGGCAAGGGACGTGAAGTGTCCCTAGTGACCTGGATTCTGGCGGCAATTTTCCTCGCTCGTTATGCCTTTACCCGGTTATGATTTGGGTAATTGCAGCAATTCTCATTTTAAGGTTTCATGACATTAAAACCCTTGCACCTAGAGGGGTTAATAATTCTTAACGAATCTCTAGATCGCTGAAACAACGCAAAATCGTTTCAAAATGAGAATTGCTGGGGTAATTGCCGTTTATATCGAAAAAATGGGGACATTTACCCCGTTTTTGGGTACTTTCTTAAAATCCCCTCGCTTCGCCTGCGTTTCTGCGTTGATCGGCCGCACCAGTAAAGGTTCGGGAGCGATCGACCGCAATCGACTCGGCCGATCCCCATTTCGGAAAAGGTTGGAAGGTATAGCCCCGTTTTTCGAGAGCGGCCACTACCTTCGGAGCGAGCGCGTTCGGTTCGATCAAAACCCGATCGGGCATTCCCTGATAATGGAATCGGGGATAGTTCACCGCTTCGGCAACGGTCATCCCGTAGTCGATCGTATGGGTGATCATCTGTAATACCGTTGTCGGGATGGTGGAACCGCCAGGGCTTCCGGTAATCAGTACCACCTGGCCATTTTTTACCACGATGGTGGGAGACATGGAACTCAGGGGACGCTTGCCCGGTTCAATCCGATTCGCTCGTCCCTGAATTAGCCCAAATTGGTTGGGGGAACCTAGTTTACTGACGAAATCATCCATTTCATTATTGAGTACAAAGCCAGTGTCACCCGCAATCACTCCGGCCCCGAAAGACGAGTTGATCGTATAGGTGACGGATACCGCATTGCCGGTGCGATCAATCACCGAGTAGTGAGTGGTACTATCGCCCTCTCGAATGATGGTTTGATAGAAGGGACGGGGATCTAAGGCCTGCTTGGTTGGGATTTTCTCCCGGATGGAGGCGGCGTATTCTGCCGATAGCAGTCGTTCTAGGGGAATCTGGACAAATTTCGGATCGCCGAGATAGGTATTGCGATCAACGTAGGCAAACAACATCGCAGCGAGAAAGCGATGAACCGTATCGGTTGATCGGAATCCCGAAGCTTTGAGATCATAGCCTTGTAGGATATTCAACATCAAGCACACCGTCATCCCTCCTCCAGGTGGCGGCGCGGTCAGGATATCGTAACCGCGATAGGTGCATTGTAGGGGTTCCTGTTCCAATGCCTGATAGGTGTCCAGGTCTTCAGCACTGAGAATTCCCCCCTGTTTCCGACTCTCCGCTACCACCTGCGCGCCGATTTCCCCCCCATAGAAAACTGCTGGCCCGCCGCGAGCAATCTGGGTGAGAGTGCGCGCAAGATTCTTCTGTACTAAACGATCGCCTACCTCGTAGGGTTTTGAACCATTTTTCAGGAAAATCGCCGCCATACTCGGATCTTTTAACTTCTCACCGCTTCTCCGGAGGATTTCTATATCTCCTGTCCCCAGGATAAATCCCTGTCCAGCAAGGGCGATCGCTGGAGCGATGACTTGTTGACGCGAGCGTGTACCGTATTTCTGTAAGGCCAGATCCAGACCTCGCACTGTACCAGGAACCGCCACCGCCAGATAGCCGTTGCGACTGCGGCCGGGGATAATCTCACCATTGCGATCAAGGTACATATTGGCGGTGGCGGCTAGAGGTGCGGTCTCTCGAAAATTGATAAACACGCTTTCGCCGTTGGCTAACCGGATCAGCATAAAGCCGCCACCGC
>NZ_JASJFF010001287.1:0-11722 GCF_030065435.1 Microcystis sp. M53603_WE2 | reverse complement strand
TTTAGAAAATGCCAAATTATTTAGCCGCTATGCACTAACCGATTATTTTGTCAAGGTGTATAATTACCTACAAATCGTCGAACAAAGACTATTTTCTTCCGGGTTACACACCCTAGGAACTGCTCCCAATCAGGAAGAATTAAAAGGTTATCTTGATGCTTATTTTACCGATTTATCTGAGCGAGAATTTCAGCAAATTATCGCTGACGAAGCAACCAATGAAAAGGTTAAAGAAGGCATTACTATTAAAAATTTATTAGGACAAAATAGCGAAGAGTTAACTAATCTTTTGCGGGGATTAAATGGGGAATATGTACCACCGGCACCGGGGGGTGATTTACTCCGGGATGGTGCGGGAGTTTTGCCCACAGGACGCAATATACACGCTTTGGATCCCTACCGGATGCCTTCCCCCGCAGCCTACACTCGCGGACGAGAAATCGCCAAAAAACTGCTACAACAAAACTTAACCGAAAAAGGAAAATATCCCGAAACTGTAGCAGTTTTACTCTGGGGATTAGATGTGATTAAAACTAAGGGTGAATCCCTGGGTATTCTCTTAGAATTAGTTGGTGCGGAACCAGTGAAAGAGGGGACAGGAAGAATTGTCAGGTATGAATTAAAACCTCTAGGGGAAATTGGACACCCGCGCATCGATATTCTGGCTAATTTATCGGGAATTTTTCGCGATACTTTTATCAATATTATCGAGTTATTGGATGATTTAATGCAGCGGGCAGCTGAGATAGAAGAATCGGAAAATGATAATTATATCCGTAAGCACTATTTAACCTTAAAAAGTCAAGGAATTGACAATGCCAGCGCTCGTTTGTTTTCCAATCCTGCTGGGGATTTTGGCTCTTTAGTTAATGACCAAGTAGTGGAGGGAAATTGGGACAATGACAACGAATTAGCGAAAACTTGGGAAAAGCGTAATGTTTTTAGTTATGGTCGTCAAGATAAGGGACAAGCGCGACCAGAAGTGCTACAACAGTTATTAAAAACCAGTGAAAGTATTATCCAAGAAATTGACTCGGTAGAATACGGTTTAACCGATATTCAGGAATACTACGGCAATACAGGAGGATTAAAATTAGCCGCAGAAAAACAAAGCGGTAAACGGGTGATGACGAGTTTTGTCGAGAGTTTTTCCAATGATACAACTCCCCGCAAATTAGAGGAGGTTTTGCGCTTAGAATACCGCAGTAAATTACTCAATCCTAAATGGGCCAATGCCATGGTTAATCAAGGTTCCGGTGGGGCCTACGAAATCTCCCAAAGAATGACCGCTTTAATTGGTTGGGGCGGTACGGCTAATTTTAGTGACGATTGGGTGTATGATCAGGCAGCCGATACCTACGCTTTTGATGCAGAAATGGCGGAAAAATTGCGTCAAGCTAATCCCGAAGCTTTCCGTAATATTGTCGGTAGAATGTTAGAAGCACAGGGTCGCGGTTTTTGGCAAGCAGACCCCGACAAATTAGAGAAATTACAGGAATTATATCAATTGACCGATGAAAAATTAGAAGGGGTTACTTAGGGTTTGCTGAATAAATCTAAAAACCTTCTTGGATAATATCTTTAGGCTTTTTTGGAATCAACAAGTGCCAGCGATTGGAGTCAGGTACTTTTTCCCCGAAAATTAGGTAATTGACTCCCTGAAAATTGGTACAACCCCACACCCTACACCCCACACCCCACACCCCACACCCCACACCCTGACACCAGGAAAAACTTTTTGCCGCAAACCCTACTTAGAGTTTTCATCGCAACAGGGAATCCTGATGATAATCTGATTTCCCTCCTGTTTTACTCAGCAGACGGATATTTTCAATCAGGATTGATTTTTCTAACGCTTTAGCCATATCGTATAAAGTCAAGGCTGCCACAGATACCGCCGTTAAAGCTTCCATTTCTACCCCAGTTTCCGATTTTGTCACCACTTCTGCCCGAATTTCGTAGCCGGGTAACTCTGCTTTCGGGATAATCTGAACATTGATTTTTTGCAGGGGTAAGGGATGGCAAAGGGGAATTAAGGAGGAAGTTTGTTTGGCCGCCATAATTCCTGCTAGTCTGGCCGTCCCTAAAACGTCACCTTTAGGCGCATTTCCCTGTTCTATGGCTTCAAAAGTCGTTTTTAGCATTCTCACTTGTCCTAGGGCGATAGCAGTGCGTTTAGTGGGCATTTTCTCCGATACATCCACCATCTGGGCCTCGCCTTGGCTGTCGAGATGAGATAATTTTTCTTTACCCTCTTGCGTCATTGAATGAACCTGTGCTATAGTAGTTTACTGTTGAGAAAAACAAGGGCTTGTAGCTTAGTGGATTAGAGCGTGTGGCTACGGACCACAAGGTCGGGAGTTCGAGTCTCTCCAAGCCCGTTACATACAATGGCATATACTACAGGAATTAGGGACATATAGTTCCTAATTCCTTTGGTTTTTTGCCCCATCTTCCCACTTTCCTATACTTTTTAAACAGGATTTAGTATCATCAGCCAGTTTTGCCGAGGTATTTTTTACCCTCAAACAGTGAAAGAAACTAAACTTTTAGGATTGTATAATACTAAATCTGGTTATTAAAAACTGATTATTTATTCCCCCTTTTGCCTTTTGCCTCTTGCCTTTTGCCTGTCCTTATAAGTAACCTATGCTCAACGGATTTAGTATAATATGAATTCTCCTGCACCTGTGCCGACACCCTTTCAAGTTGCTTTAGAGCGTTACCAGAATGCTCTAAATTATTTAGATACTTCTCATAATAAATCTCTGAAAAAAGCACAGGCTTTAGAAATTATTGCCGCCAGAGATGCTCTTAATAAACAAATGGAAGCTGAGGCGGAAATTTCGGTTGATATGTCGTCAAAATTAATCGAACAAGATAATAGATTAAAACAGAAAAGCTACAAAATTACTCAAGTTCTTGACTTAGCTGAATATCGGGAGACTTTACCTATGTCTGCTCAGGCTTGGTGGTGGCATTTAGAAAGTAGGGAATCTTTGCATCCTTGCAATCGCTTTGATTGGCTATTGAGAATCGGTAAACTGGTTTTATTAGGGGTTAATTTTACATTAATCGGAACGATTGCTACTCGGTTTCTTAGTGGTGGTTCAGGTTTGCTAGAAATAGGAGGTGTTATTTTTTCGACTTTCATTTCTTTATTACAAACTGAAAATGCTCTCACACGGACGCGCCAGAAGGGTTTTGTTAAGTTAATGAAATTGCTTGGGATTGCTGAACATTGGTATGAAGAAATACAGTTTTCTGTAACAGTAATAGTCTTTGCTATTCTCTTGGGAATTTATCTAAATTTCTCTTGGTTTTCTGAGCTTTATAAGCAAGAAGGCAACCGTTTACAATCTCCTCCGCCAGCAAGTCAAGAATTTCCTAATTTAGCTTCAGCCGAAGAGAAGTATTTAAAAGCGATTGAGTTAGATCCAGATAATCTAGATGCTCATTATAAGTTAGCAACACTTTATGAAGAGTTACAGGATTTGACTAATGGGAAGAAACACTATTTAATTGCGGCAAAAGGTGGTTTTATAGATGCTTATAATAATCTCGCTTATTGGTATCTGCGAGATAATAAGAATGCAGAAGCGGTAGAGTTACTGGAAAAAGCCAAGAGATTATTAGCAGAAAAAGATGAAAAACTAGACCAATTTACTGAAGAGGAGAAACGCAATTTAGCATTACAAAAATATAGTATTTATAAAAATCTAGGCTGGGCCAGATTTAAGCAAAATCGCAGTGAAGATGCAGTTCCTAATCTTTTAGTTGCTATTGGTATCGCTGAAAATCCAGCTTATCAGAAATTTATCCGCAATCCCGGTGCTGCTTTTTGTATTTATGCTCAACTTTTAGAAAAAGAAGACAAGAAATTATCTCAGGAAAATTGGCGTAAATGTCTTAAATTAGCCGAAGGGAGGGAAATTAATACGGAGGAGGAGCAATGGTTATATGAAGCGAGGAAAAAATTAAAGTGAAGTAAAGTTTAGTGACTATTCTCTGAGTAATGCGCTAAATCCTTCTTGCTGAAAATGCTTATCAAAGGTTAATATTTGAGAGATTTCCAGTTGTCTCATAATCTGCATGGAAGCACAATCAGTTAAACTGTATCCTTTATCTAATCGTCTTTGGTAAAAATCAAAAGCTTGCTGAAATTGTTCACTGGTTTGGGGAATGATTATGGTTTTGCTGTCATTGCGTAAATCATGAGTTAGACGAATAGCTGATTTACGCAAAAATTCCCCTCTACTGCATAAAGCATTGAGTAATTCTGTCAGAACCATTTCACTGGTAACACCTCTAAAGTTACCCAGTCTTGCTACCATACTTATAGCAAGTCTATGAGCATTATCTCCTCTATCAGCTAACGCTTTTAAATAGAAGGTATCTAAGAAAATTTTTCTCATTCTTCCTCATCTTCTCTCGGTGCGCCGTACATATAATGTTCCGCGTTACGCGCAAAGTCTCTGGGAAAGTGTTTTCGCCATTCTGATTGGGGAACAACGTTACCAATCTCAACAATTCTTTGCCAAAAAGGTTTTTTGCGAAATTCTGGGTCATTTTCTAGTGCATCCCATTTAGCATCGAGTTCTTCCATTGATAACTCAGGCTCTTCGGATGTGTTAGAGGTTGAATGATTGTTTAAGTTAGTCATGATTAAAGGTTCCTTTTAGATTAAAGAGAATAAGTTAATGATAACCTAAATTATCTGGTCAGGTAAATGTTTTGCGAAAATTTGTTTCATTCTTCCTCATCTTCTCTCGGTGCGCCGTACATATAGTGTTCAAAATTACGCGCAAAGTCTGTAGGTAAGTGTTTTCGCCATTCTGATTGGGGAACAAGTGCGCCAATTTCTATAATTTGTTGCCAGATAGGTTTTGCTAAAAATTCTGGGTCATTTTCTAGTGCATCCCATTTAGCATCGAGTTCTTCCATTGATAACTCAGGCTCTTCGGATGTGTTAGAGGTTGAATGATTGTTTAAGTTAGTCATGATTAAAGGTTCCTTAGTGATAATAGGTTACTTTTATTATAGCATTTTCAAGTTGGATTGAGGTACGGAGATTATCGAGGGTAATTAACCACAGAGACACAAAGAACACAGAGATTATTCACCGATGTTATAATTTATAATGATGATGGCAAGAGAGCCGAATGTTTAACTGAAAGCTTGACATTATTTTATGTACAGACTATATTATAGTTATGGAATAGAATATTATATTTGATCCAGATTTTAGGTTCTGGTTTTATCAACAAGAACAGGGACTTCAAAATGAAGTATTTGCTGTTTTAACTGTATTGATGAAACTTAGACCAGCACTGGGGAGACCACGAGTTGATACCATTGAAGGATCTTCTTTTAAGAATATGAAAGAGCTTCGTATTCAGTATAAAGGTGAACCTTGGCGTGTTTTATTTGCCTTTGATCCTCATCGACAAGCAATTTTACTTGTTGGGGGGAACAAGTCAGGTAACAAAAGATGGTACAAAGAAAATATTCCTATAGCAGATCAACGTTATCAAAAATATCTGGAAAAACTTAAGGAAGAAAAGTCATGAAAGAATATACCAACTTCTCGGAAGAATTTAATAAACTTTGTGGAGAACGACAAGCAATTATTAAAGCAAGAGCTTCCCAAATTTATCTGGAGGAACTTACGCTTAAGTATTTGCAGGAAAAACTAGGTTTATCTTTATCAGAATTGGCAAAGTATCTTGAAGTACAGCAATCAATAGTACCTAAACTTAAACAAGAGCAAAATCTAGAGCTAAATAGGGCTTGCTGAATAAATCTAAAAACCTTGTTGGATAAGACTTTTGGACTTTTTTCCCCTCAAAAAGTGCCAGCCATTGCGGGGATCGGGGGGAAAATTCCTGGACTTTTTCCCTGAAAATTAGGTAATTGGCCACCTCAAAACTGGTAAAACCCCACACCCCACACCCCACACCCCACACCCCACACCCTGCCACCACCGAAAAACTTTTTCAGCAGACCCTAAATACACTGCGCGAAGTAGTTAACGCCTTAGGTGGAACTGTCGAAATTATTGTCAAAATTCCCAACAAAGAACCTATAATTATTGGTGACTATTCAGAAACGAAGTGTAATTAACCACAGAGACACAGAGGACAGGGAGATTATTTGCCAATGTTATAATTTGTACTCAATAATAAATGTGTTCGCTTTTGGAACACAATATTTAAGATGGAATTAACGGGAAGACTCCATGAAAGCTATAAAGCAAAAATCTTAAATTGGTAAAAGTCTAATCCGAAAAATACGATCTGTCACTGACACAATTGCTCCCGTCTTTAATGCTTTTGTACAATCTCGTAAAACTATAGTTAAACGCTGATTAATTAGATTGTAGTTTTCATTGCCTAAACGGAATAGGATGACACTTGGTAAATTATCACCACTAATAGCGAGAAGTTGAGAAAAATCTAGATCGACAGTTAAAATTATCCGCTTTTCTCTTTTTGCTTTGGCAAGAATTTACTGATCAGATAAAGTTTGTAAGCCTTCATCTCGAAGATGAACGACATCATAACCTTGTTCTCTTAACCATGAGACTGTACGCAGAGAAATCCCCATATCGGCTAGAAACTCTATCTCCATTGCTCGATTAATTCAAAATAATGAACTTGTTCTCTGGCTAACCAAGAAGCATATAATAAACATTGGTGAATATCTTCTCTTTCTAGGTCAGGGTATTCCTCTAATATTTCCTCTATCGGCTTTTCGTTAGCAAGTAGATTAAGAATTAAAGAAACAGGAATACGCATTCCTCGAATACAGGCTTGACCTGCCATAATTTTGGAGTTAAAAGTAATTCGGTCTAATTGTTTTAAGGTCATATAGTTTCCAGAAATATGAAGATGATACCTGTGGTAATTTTATTATAGCTAATTCTATAGTTGCGAGTGGAAGTGGGAAATTACTCCTTCAGTGAGGGTGCAAAGCTTGTCTCCAACCCCGTAGGGAAGATTAGGGAATGGTGAGGTTTTAAGTTGTAGTAGTATAGTATAACAAGTTAGACGAGAAAACGGGTTTTTTGAAAAAACCCGTTTTCTGAAATCAATAGGTTGAAAAAAACCGGTTTCTGAAATCTTAAAACTGAGAGCCATGATTTTACCTAATCCAGACATATCATCCACACCGCTCGATGTATTTATTTCTTACTCTCACCGGGATGAGAAACTGCGGGAAACTTTGGGACTTCACCTCGCGTCATTACAAAGACAGGGAGTGATTAAATCATGGCACGATCGCAAAATTAGTGCTGGAACAGAGTGGAGACAAGCCATTGATGAAAATCTCAATTCAGCCGAGATTATTCTGTTGTTGATTAGTGAAAACTTTATCGCTTCTGACTACTGTTATGATCTTGAAATGGAACGGGCGATCGCACGGCATGATGCGGGGGAGGCGCGGGTGATTCCGATTATTTTGAAGCCGGTGGATTGGAGTGGTGCGCCTTTTGGTAAGTTGCAAGCTTTGCCAAAAAATGCCAAGCCTGTGACGACTTGGAGTAATCGGGGTGAGGCGTTTTTAAATATTGCTGAGGGGATTCGGCAGGCGGCAATGGAAATGGCGACAGTGTTAACTGACAAACAGCCCACTGTCTTGCCAGAGCCGCAACAATCCGCAAAAGCCACTGAGATGCCAACGCAATCGGAACCCCTCAAGCCAACAGTTACTCCAGACAAGATACAACAGGAAATTAGCTTGGAATCTCCAGAAGGACAAGTTAGCATTGACTCTCGCTTTTATATTACTTCCCCTTACGAAGAACGGTGCTATGAGGAAATTCAAAGGCCTGGCTCCCTGATTCGGATTAAATCGCCCCACAATATGGGCAAATCGTCCCTGATGGCGAAGGTACTTGCCCAAGCATCTCAACTAGGCTATCGTGCGGTAACGATCGATCTGGAACAGACCAATCAAAAGTTCTTTGACGATCTCGACAAGTTCATGCAGTGGTTTTGTGCGTCGGTGGGTAAACCACTAGGAGTAAGGGTCAAGATTGAAGAGTATTGGGATGATATTTTTGGAGCGAACGATAACAGTACGGATTATTTTGAGAAGTATTTATTAGAGGGGAACGATCGCCCGTTAGTGTTGGCGATCGATAACTTTGATCGCATCTTTAAATACGCAGATATCGAGACGGATTTATGCGGATTATTGCGCGGCTGGCATGAAAGTTCCAAGATTAAAAAACTGTGGCAGAAATTGCGGCTGATCATCGTCCATTCTCAAGAGTCCTATGCCCAACGGGATATCAATCAATCGCCTTTTAATGTGGGGTTGCCCATCGAATTGGGAGAGTTTACGCCTGAACAGGTACAGGAGTTGGTAGCACGGCACGGATTAACTTGGACAGAGGGGGAACTCGAACAATTTATGGGGTTAATTGGAGGGCATCCCTACATGGTGCGCTCGGCACTCTATCACATTGCAGCGGGGGATCTTTCTTTGGCGGAATTTTTGCGGACGGCTCCCACAGAAGCGGGAATTTACAGCGATTATCTGCGGGGACATTTGAAGACTTTGGAAGATTATCCTGAACTGGGGGCAGCCATGAAATTGGTTATTACTTCTGAAGCGCCGGTACGTTTGCGGTCTGAGGAGTCGTTTAAACTGGACAGTATGGGATTAGTGGTGCGGGTTGATAATAATGTGAAACCTCGCTGCGATCTTTATCGTCAGTATTTTTGCGATCGCTTGGGAGGAAATTAAATAAAAACACTTTATTGTAAACTAGATTTGGCGATTAGAGATGTGATTTATAATTCATTTTTTGAAGAGCCAATCGGACAAATTTTAATCGAAGATGAAAATCTCAAGTTTATTGTTTTTGATGCTGAAAAGGAGGTCATTTCGCAATGGAAAAATTAGATCAGTATCGTCATATTATTAAATCGGTTTTGATTCCTTATACTGAAATCCCTTATTCTCACGGCGAATTGATTTGTAAGCCGATTTTTGATGAAGTTCGAGATAGCTATCTTTTGATGACGCTCGGATGGGATCGCAAAACTCGCGTGCATGGCTGTTTAATTCATTTGGATATTATCAACGAGAAAATCTGGGTACAACGAGATGAAACCGAAGACGGAGTAACCCATGAGCTAGTGGCGGCGGGTGTTCCCCGGCAGGATATTGTCCTCGCTTTTCATCCGGCGGATGTACGCGGTTACACGGGCTACGCGATCGCCTAACCTCTTAGAAAACGGGTTTCTTAAAGAAATCCGTTTTCTGGGACATATTTTTAGCAATTTGGTATCAGATGACAAACCCAACTTCCTCGACTCCTTTTAGCTATCAAGTAGGCGGGAGCTTACCTGCCGAATATCGTGGGTATGTAGAGCGACAGGCCGATCGCGAATTGTACGATCGCCTGAAATCAGGAGAATATTGTTTTGTCTTTAACTCGCGGCAGATGGGCAAGTCTAGTTTGCGGGTGCGGGTGATGCAGAAGTTAGCGGCAGAGGGGGTGGCTTGTGCGGTCATTGACCCGCAAACCCGGGGAACCAGTTTGAGCGAGGATCAGTGGTATGCCGGAACCATAAAACGCTTGATCGATGATTTGCATTTACAAGAGAAAATCGATTTTTCGAGTTGGTGGAAGGATCTGGCGGCTCAGTCGATTTCGGCGGTCGAACGCTTTACTTATTTTATCGATCGCGTATTGCTGGCAGAACTCTCGCAAGATGTCGTCATTTTTGTCGAAGAAATTGATAACCTGCTCAGTCTCAAGTTTGATACCGATGGTTTTTTCATTCTGATTCGCTCTTTCTTTGAGCGGCGGGCGGAAGATCTGCGTTATCGGCGGCTGACTTTTGCGTTTTTAGGGGTGGCAACACCTTCCGATCTGATTGTCAGTAAGCGTAGTTCGGCGTTTAATATCGGTCGGGCGGTGGAGATGAGTGGCTTTCAACTCCAGGAAGCTCAACCTTTGATGCAGGGTTTGGTGGGCAAGGTGGACGATCCGCAGGCGGTGCTGCAAGCGGTGTTGTATTGGACGGGGGGACAGCCGTTTTTGACGCAGCGGGTCTTGAATTTGGTAGTGCAGGAGGCAGATTTGCGCCTATCGCCCCCAGATTTGGTGGCGCAGGTGGTGACGAGCCAGCTTATCGATAATTGGGAGGCGCAGGACGTGCCGCCGCATTTGAAAACGATTCGAGACAGGATTTTACGCAGTGACGAACGGCTACGGGGGCGACTGCTAGGGATTTATCAGCAAGTTTTGGATGCTGAACCCCCCCCTCTCTCATCCAGAAAGGAAGGGGGGATCATTGCCGATGAGAGCTACGAGCAACTGCAACTGCGGCTGACGGGTTTGGTGGTGAAGCGAGAGGGCAGGTTGAAAGTCTATAACCCCATCTACGCGCAGGTGTTTAATGGGCAGTGGGTGGCTCGCGCTTTGGCGGATTTGCGTCCGGGGTTTTATGGGGAGGCGTTTAAGGCTTGGCAGGAGGCACAAGAAGAGCAGAAAGAGTCGTTTTTGTTGCGGGGACAGGCGTTGCGGGAGGCGGAGACTTGGGCAAAAGGAAAGCGCTTGAGTAAAGAAGATGAACGCTTTTTAGATGATAGCCAGGATGTCGAAAAACGGGATATGGAAAGGCGATTGGCGGCGGAAACGGAAGCGAATCAGATTTTGACTGCGGCGAGGGAACAGGCGGAAACAGAATTAGAAACAGCGAACCAAGCATTATTAGAAACAAGGGAGGAATCCGACAAAATCATCAAAAAAGCTAATCGACGGAATAAGCTTAGTTTGTTGGGGGCATTGGGAGCTATTGCCATTGCTGCTATTGCCGTTCCTATTTCGATAAAGGCAACGAATAATTTCAGGGTTGCCCAAACCAATATCACAAAACTGAACGGCGACAAACTGAGATTATTAGCAGACCAAAGGAAGTTACAGCAAGACAAAATTATTTTAGATAGCAATTTGCGCCAGACGAGGGGAAAGGAAAAATTAGCCCAGAAAAATCTCTCAGTAGCGCGAGGAAAGCTAAAGGATGCCGATCGCAAGTTCCAGCAGGCACAAAACCAAGCGCGATCGGCCCAGCAGCAATACCTACAAGCACAGGAACGGGTACTGGTAGCCTCGGCGCAGTTGGCTCAAGTCAACCGAGATAGGGCAGCCACAGAACGGGATAAGGTGGCAGCAGAGCAGCAGTTCCGACTTGCTGCAGCCCAGCAGCAAAAGGCAGAAAGGGCGGCGCGACAGGCAGAGATAGCACAGGAAACGATCCTTGCGGTCAATCGGTTAGAGCGATCGGGTGAGGTTGCCTCAAATAACTTTCAATTTGGACAGATCCCAGCATTGGTAGAGGCGATCCAAGTTGGAGAAGCGGCGAAGGCATTGGCACAGAAAAAGGGACGGGCGGGGTTTGCGGCAAATCCCCTTTACGCGCTGCAAACGATGCTAGATACCGTAGAAAATCGTGCAGGGCAACCTTGGCAGCACCAAACCCTCTTGGCTCATCAAGACAGTGTCAGGACAGCCGCCTTTAGCCCAGACGGCAAGCGCATCGTCACCGCCTCAGAAGACAAGACAGCGAGGGTGTGGGATGCCGAGACGGGAAGAGAAATCGCCTCCCTCAACGGCCATCAAGGCTATGTCTGGACAGCCGCCTTTAGCCCAGACGGCAAGCGCATCGTCACCGCCTCAGAAGACAAGACAGCGAGGGTGTGG
>NZ_JASJFF010000327.1:0-5217 GCF_030065435.1 Microcystis sp. M53603_WE2 | reverse complement strand
GGGGGGAAAATTCCGGGACTTTTTCCCTGAAAATTAGGTAATTGGCCACCTCAAAACCGGTAAAACCCCACACCCCACACCCCACACCCCACACCCTGCCCCCAGGAAAAACTTTTTCAGCAGACCCTATTTAGTCAGTTAAATCTACATTTCGTAGCCAAACTTATTGGCATCTACTTCTTGTAAATTAATATCGATTAAACCGTATTCTGACCAGCGTTGGGAAACCTTGACCGCCATGGCCGGATCCGACTCCAAAGGTTCCCCCCACTGGTGGTCCGTTTCGGGATACATTTTAGTGGTGGCATCAATTCCCATTCTTCCCCCCAAACCGACCTTTTCGCTGGCAAAATCCAGGCTATCAAAGGGGGTTTCCGGGAGAATAAACACATCGCGAACCGGATCCACTTTAGAACTAATTGCCCAAACCACTTGCCGGGGGTCGCGAATATTAATCTCCTTATCGACGACGATGACAAATTTAGTATAGGTGAACTGGGGTAAGGCACTCCAAAAAGCTAAGGCCGCTCGCCGCGCTTGTCCGGGATAGGCTTTATCAATGGAGATAATCGCCGCTTTATAGCTTAAAGCTTCCATCGGTAGGAAAAAATCCCTGATTTCTGACACCTGTTGCCGTAAAATCGGTGTATAAATACGATTAAGCGCGATGGCCATCATCGCTTCTTCCTTGGGAGGACGACCGCTAAAAGTGGTTAAATAAATGGGGTCGCGACGATGGGTCATGCAGTGGAAATGAATCAGGGGTGAATCTTCCACACCGCCATAGTAACCCATGTGATCACCAAAGGGGCCATCTGGCAATACCTCTCCGGGGGTAATTGTTCCTTCCAGGACGATTTCTGCGTCGGCCGGCACTTGCAAATTGAGGGTTTTACACTTGGCTAACTGTACCCCAGAACCGCCGTACAATCCCGCAAACAGCCATTCTGAGAGATCTACGGGGATAGGAGTGGCGGCGGCCATGATAATTAAAGGATCGACCCCTAAAGCGATGGCTATTTCCAATTTTTTGCCCATTTGTGCCGCTTTTCGCAGGTGACGCGCCCCACCGCGCACGGATAACCAGTGGACGGTCATGGTATTGTGAGACTGTAGCTGTAAGCGATAGACACCGACGTTAGGGGTTCCCGTTTCGCAATCTTTGGTAATTACTAGCCCTAGGGTGATAATCTGGCCTGCATCCCCCGGATAGGGGCGAATCATCGGAATTTTCTTTAAATCTACTTCATCCCCCTCTAAAATCACCTGTTGACAGGCAGGAAAAAAGTTACGGTTGGGTTTGGCTTTCAGGACATCAAATAAAACTTTACCAAAATCGATCGCTTGGGAGAGTTTTTTCGGCGGTTTCGGTTGTTGCAACAGGGCGAGTTTTTTGCCTAAATCTTCCAATTCTTCGGGTTTATTCAGGTTCATCGCCCAACAGATGCGTTCTACGGTTCCCATGAGGTTAATAGCGACGGGAAACTCGGCCCCTTGCACGTTTTCAAACAGTAGGGCCGGCCCCCCCACCTGTAGCATCCGATTAGCGATCTCGGCAATTTCTAAATCGGCAGAGACCGATGCACTAATGCGGCGTAATTGGCCACGATCTTCTAAAAGCTTAATAAATCCTCGTAAGTCTCTAGCCATGATGAAGAAATGTAAATAAATCCCTGTCTCTATTATCTCTTAGGGCGGCAGTTTCGGTGGGGGATAGTCACCGGTTTGAGAGTTGGAGGCGATTCTCGTCTAGAATTAAGTAAAAAAATCCCCATCTTGCCGGGGTCATTCCTACCCCTAAGTTTATGCTTATTCAGCCCAGAGGTCAACATGATTAAGGATATTGAAATTAGTAATTTTAGATGTTTTGAGCATACCAAAATTGAAGGTTTTGAGCGAGTTAATTTAATTGGTGGTAAGAACAATTCAGGGAAAACTGCCCTGTTAGAGGCAATATTTTTGTATAGTTATCCCTATCCAAATACTATTCATCCCTACATCAGAGGAATCATTCGTAGGCAATCTTTAGCAGTTGTTCGGGCTGTTCCCAAAAATGCTTGGGATGATTTATTATTCAATCTTGATAGAAAAAATATTATTGAGTTAAAAGGCTCCCAATCTAATCAAGGGGATAAATTGGTAAAAATATCGATTTCTGGTTCTCTTAAAGATAGTGTTCTAGGCATCTCTGAAGACTGGCAAAAATTATACGATTTTATTGCTAAAGATAAATCAGTTATTTCTATCTTAAATATTCACACAAGTTTTGACCATGATCATGACTCAAATGATGAGCAAATGAACTATTTTTTAATTGCCAGTTCTAAGGAGATACTAGCTTTACCTAATGGGGGTGATGAGGAACCAGTAATCATTGCCGCATCTGTCAATAAATCTTTGCAAGAATTGAGCGAGGCCTATACTAAAATAGTTTTTAATGAACAGGAAGAAGAAGTGCTAAAAGCTCTACAAATTCTCGATCCGTCCATTGAAAAAATAGAAAGTTTTTTTCTGGGTGAACCAAATTTATATCTGAAAATAAAAGAGAGAAAACGCCTACCCATATCTCTGTTTGGTGAAGCTATTAATCGTCTGATAGAGATGATTTTTGCTCTACTCATCAATCCTAAAAAAATTATTTTTATCGATGAAATAGAAAATGGTCTTCACTATACTGCTTACCCAGATATTTGGAAAACTTTATTCCGATTAGCTATCGAACTAGATAGCCAAATTTTTGCCACAACCCACAGTTTAGAGATGATCCAAGCTTTTGCCGATGTGGGGTTAGAATATTATCCAGAACAGGGGGCCTATTTTGAACTAGCAAGGAGTCCCAGAACTGATAAAATTATTGGTATTAAAAGACAATTAAGCACTTTAGAGTACGCCTTAAAACATGGCAATGAGGTGAGAGGTGAGTAACTTATTAATCGTCGAGAGCAAGAATGATAAAATTTTTATCGAAGCCCTAGTAAAATACTTAAATATTAACAAAATTCAGTTAGATAAACCGATTTGCTTTGAGGAAGATGACTATAAATGTTTACAGGGTTTAGATAAAGCTAAATTAACCAGCACTTTCGATGAAATTAAGGCGACTCTTGGTAAAAAAGCTATCCCTAAAGTTGGTATTATTATCGATCAAGATTCTGATACTAAGACAGAGCGACTAAATTGGCTTAACGATTGTCTGAAAAAGGTGTATCCAGAAGCGGAAGATATTAGGGAAACCAGTCAGCTTTATAGATTGACAACAATAGAAGATCAAATCACAGAATTTGCTTGTTATTTTACCAATGTGGAAGGACAAGGAGAACTAGAAACAGTTCTCAAGAAGATTAAAAATCAAGATTCCACCTATGCGGATTGTTTAGAAGACTGGAGAAATTGTTTAAACAAGCAAGAAAAATCGATTAAAGACAAAGATTTTGATAAGTTTTGGATTAGTAACTATTTACGATTTGATACCTGTTCCACAGAAGACAAAAAACAAGCTGGCAGGAAATGCAGTATGAATGGATTTGATTATGTTATGAAAAACAAACGTCATATTTGGAACTTTGAGCATGAGGTATTAAATGAACTCAAAGAATTTTTACAACTATTTGCTGTCTAATCAAAAATCCCCCTAGAAATCTAGAGGGATTGAGAGATATATGGAGGGCAATTTAGAAGTAAATTGTACCACCCCAGCGCTCGTCTAGACGGGGAGCAACCAACATATAAGCGGCGACGTTATACACATCATCTTCGGTCAGATTGCGTAATTCTGGGAAGATATCCGGACGGCTAACATTGGGATGGAGTTCGCTTAGATCATCTTCACCATCGTAACTGGTGGGATGTTCTAGATAATCAATCAATGCTAACAGATTATCTCTGGGAGGTTCCGCTTTTGCCAGATCGGCCAGACCCAAACTGACGTTATTATTAGTTTTGGTTTTACCTTGCAGGTGACACTTAGTACAATTGGCGACAAAAAGTTTCTGTCCTTCCGTCGCTTGTTCAGAAGTCAAAGTCACCGATTCCCCTGCGTCATTGAGGGTGATGGTGAGGGTTTTTTCATTGAGTTCTAAGGCACTAGCGCCGTTAAGATTGAATTGTAATACAAAAAAGACTACAGCGATCGCTGCTACAATCAAACGTTTGATCATTGTTCTCCTACTCGCAATTGTTCCAAGAAAGGGGATTTTAAGGTGACTAAAAAATTTTCTCCTCTGGGAGGGTATCGATCGATTCTAAGTGATCACGGACACCGAGAAGATCGCAGTTGGGAATAAAGTCAAGGGGACGTTTCCGTTTTAGAGGCGGTTACTCCTGAGCGTTGGGATAAAATCAGTGAGATAATTGCTTTAGCATCTTCTAGGGCGAGATTAGTCTGCCGATCTTTATAGGAGATGCCTAATTGGTCGCAAAGTGACAACACAGATTCATCGGCCAGATCGTACTCTGCCGCAATATCAGCGATCGATAGATCAGCAAAACCCATAGTCTAACACACCCACCAAGGATAGAGAATACTTATTAGTCACCATAATTATCATGCCATTGCCGGGGACATTCTTAACAGTGATCAGTGATCAGCAGTCAGGAGACAGGAGACAGGAGGCAGCTTTGTTCTCCCCATCACCCTACACCCCACACCCCACACCCCACACCCTACACCCTGCTCCCCACTCCCCCATCACCCCACACCCTCAAAATTCCCTAATTTTCCCGACTTTTGGACTATTTACTCCCTAAGATAGAGACTCGTGTAAACAAATTTAATTAAAATCGCAAAAAACCTGAAAAAATACTAAAATGTGATTAAGAATGTTATTTTTAGCGTTGTAAGGCTAAATCTTTCCCGATAACATTGTAATCATACCTCCACACTCTTTTGTACAAAGGGCTGCACCTTTGTTAACTTATGGATATACAACTGATCAACATCGGCTTCGGTAATATTGTTTCCGCTAATCGGGTTATCGCCATCGTTAGCCCAGAATCGGCTCCTATCAAACGCATCATCAGTGATGCTCGGGATAAAGGCTGTTTAATCGATGCTACCTACGGAAGACGGACTCGTGCGGTGATCATCACCGATTCTAGTCATGTAGTGCTGTCGGCCATTCAACCGGAAACCGTGGCTCACCGTTTCGTGGTCAACAAGGAAGCCCCTGTTAATAGTAGCAACTAAGTTATTAACCCCATGCAACCCGGTCAATTAAT
>NZ_JASJFF010000374.1:0-1648 GCF_030065435.1 Microcystis sp. M53603_WE2 | reverse complement strand
GCCAAGCTTTTCTGGTCGGAACCCCCTAAGCCGAGTTTTCAAGGTGCTGCGCCGTCCACTTGGTTTTCGAGACTGGCCTTTTAATTCTAACGTAAAGCCAACCTAGAACGGCGGGGTTTCAGACCCAAAATTTCCGATGAAATTAAAAACTTGACTAACTATCAATGGCTAACCTATCGCTGAAACCGTAGATTTCCTATCGGAATGTTTCGCCCCTACTTTTTCAGCCAACCCCAATTAGGGTTGGCTGAAAAAGTTTCTCCTGTGGGGACTGACGCGGGTTCGTTCAGCATACCCTAATTAAAAACCGCCCCCAAAGGACGGAGTTTCAATGCAAGCAGCACTGACGCGGGTTCGTTCAGCATACCCTAATTAAAAACCGCCCCCAAAGGACGGAGTTTCAATGCAAGCAGCTACGATGCCTCTCCTCATAGTTATCTTGACGTTAAGCTCGGTTAGCTATCCTTTTGTCGGCGTTTCATCGCCAGACCTAAGCCACCAGCAACCAGCAGTCCAGCAACAGTACCCGGTTCGGGAATAACCACCTGGGTGAAGGTTTGTGAGAAACTCGTAACGCTGGCGGTTCCAGGCACTGTAGTAGTCCGGCGAGCTAACAAACTCAGGTTGTTCATGACCGCAAGCGTGTTTGTTGGTGCGAACGAGATAGGGTCAATCGCAGGCATGCTGGGGGTAGCGTTTGTATTGCCGCTAATCCCTGCACCATTGAAGGTCACATTACTCGGTACTCCCGTAGCGGGTCCTGTAACTGAAGCACCTGTTATGGCATCTATCTGGCCAGTCATTGGGACATATCCAGCGGATGTGACGTCGAATTCGAAGGAGAAACCAGCTATCCAGTTGGCACTCCCGCTCGGCGGAGCAATGTTTAGGCCACCAACAATAGTGTAATTGAGAGTAGCACTACCAGAGACACCAGGAATGTAAGTGCCGGTTGCACTCACTCGAATGTTGGCTAGGGGATCGGTCACAGGATTAGCGATAGGACTTTTCGTAAACTCGTAATCCATCCAATTGCCGAAGGTTTTCTCAATTGTGCCATTTCCGTCCTCATCAACTTCGATGGAACCACCGGCAAGGAGCTCGGTGAGTGTACAGAATGAGGTACTTGTACAGCCGTTATAGGTTACCACAGCAGCCGCCTGGGCCGGGGCAGTGGCGAGGCCTAAGGCAGTGGCGACGGCCAGAGCAGCAGCGCTAGGAATGGTAAATCTGAGTAATTTTGTCATCTGTATAGACTCCCACAGAGGTAAAGTGGATGTGTGAATAATTATCGCAATGGTAACAGCAAATTTTTCCTTTGTCAACGCAGAATTGCCTATTTGTCAATATATCACTGAAAAATTGTCAACAGATCACTGAAAAGAGTTTCTCCCCACTTCCCCACTTCCCTATATCTGATTCATTCTCCGAATCTAATTCTTTGTTTTGTTACCTTTAATCGCTTATGAGGTAAGCAAAGCACGACGTTTTGACAAATTTTCAGCTATTTAGGGTTTGCTGAATAAATCTAAAAACCTTGTTGGATAAGGCTTTTAGACTTTTTTTCCCTGAAAAAGTGCCTACCATTGGAGTGATTGGGGGGAAAATTTAGGGATTTTTTCCCTGAAAATTAGGTAATTGACCACCT
>NZ_JASJFF010000717.1:0-9928 GCF_030065435.1 Microcystis sp. M53603_WE2 | reverse complement strand
GCGTAACGCATAGCTGAGGGGTTGATAGCCAGAATAACGCGATCTTGGGGGAAGTATTTATCCATCATGATCTCATAGCAACGCATCCGCACATCGGCCGGCACATCATCGCTTTTGGTAGCGCCGACAAGAGGATGCAAGAATAAACCATCTACCACTTCTAGGGCGCATTTTTGAATGTATTCGTGGGCCCGGTGGATGGGATTACGGGTTTGGAAACCGACAATCGTTTTCCAAGCTTTTTCGTGGAAAATTTTGCGCGATTGCAGAGGATCGATCTGATATTTGGGAAACTGGGGATGAGGATCGCGCTGAAGTAACCATATTGGACCTGCGAGGTTAATTTCTCCCTGTTCGTAGAGGACTTTTACCCCGGGATGTTTCTGGTCGTCGGTACGATAGACGTTAACTGCTTCGTGGGCTTTATTATAACGGTATTTTTGGGTTAATTCCAGGACTCCGACAAAGTTGCCTTCGCTGTCATCTAAACGAATCCAGTTGCCTTCTTTGAGGGGATCCGCCACTTCTTCGCTAACGGAAAGAGTCACGGGAATTGCCCAGGGTAAACCATTGATTAGACGCATATCATCGACGACTTTTTCGTAGTCGTCCTGTTCCATAAAGCCTTTGAGGGGACTGAAGCCACCAATAGCAATCATAACTAAATCCGAGAGCGCTCGTTCATCTAAGGAAACTCGCGGTAGTTTTTCAGCTAGGGCCAGAAATTCGGCTTTTTCGGCAGCGGTAGCAATACGATTAATTAATTGCCCACCGTGGGGCGCGATTCCTTCGGTCAGTACAGTCATAAAAATTTCTTTACATTGTCACGGTTTATCCTATCAGAAGTTGGCTAACCCTTAATCAAGGGGTTGGGACTAGCGATGATTTTCCAGTCGGAACAGTTTACAATAATGTTTGTAAAGAATTGTAAATAATTATGAGCGAAAAAGTTGTCCTGATTGTCGGCGCTACGGGGGGTATCGGTGCCACTTTAGCCCGTAAACTAGCTGTTAATGGTCATAAACTCGTATTAGTGGCCAGAAATGCCGATAATTTATCTAATTTAGCCAGTGAGTTGCCTTGTCCCTCTTTAATTGTGCCGACGGATATCACCAATCCGACTCAGGTAGAAACTTTGATGGAAAAAATTGTCTCCCATTACGGCCGGTTGGATGTGTTGGTTAATGCGGCCGGAGCCGGTGTGATGAAACAATACAATAAAATCACGCCGGAAGATTTAGATAAAATGCTCGACCTCAATCTGAAGGGGAGTTTTTATACCTGTCAGGCTGCGGCTAATGTGATGAAGGAAAATAAGGCCGGTCATATCTGTAATGTGGTGGGAATTTTGGGTAAGCATTCTATGGCTATGGCTGCCGCTTATTGTGCTTCTAAGTACGGGGTGGTCGGTTTTAGTAAATGTTTGGCCGATGAGTTAAAACGCTATGGTATTAAAATGACTTTATTCTATTTTGGTGGTGTCGATACTCCTTTTTGGGATCAGGTGAGCTTAAAAGTTGATCGCACTAAAATGTTAACCGCTCAAACCGCCGCCGATGCTATCTATTTTGCCATGAATGCTGAACCCCAAGCCGTCCCCATGGAAATTAATATTCAACCCGATAGTCATCTCTTTTTTTAGTCATCAGCTTTTTCAGTTATCAGTTATCAGTTATCAGTTATCAGTGAATAGCATTAAGTGGCAAGTTCGGAGTTTTATTTTCAATGTTTACTGCTCACTGAAAAAAACCTTTTTTTGACTTTATCTATGTTTGTTGATCATATTCATTTTTATGTAGAATCGGCCAAAAAATGGCGAGATTGGTTTGTGCGGGTGATGGATTTTCAGGCGATCGCAAGTTTGGTGAATCTCCACACGCACACGGAAATAGTTGGCAATGGCATCCAAAAAGATAAAACTAAACAGATTATTTTTATCTTATCTTCTCCCTTAAATTCCCTTAGTCCCGTGGCGGAATTTTTAAGTAAATATCCTGAAGGGGTGGCGGATGTAGCTTTTCAAGTGGAGGATTTAGACAGTTTAGCTAGGAGAATTAAACAGGACATTTTTATTGAGGAAACTGTTTTGGCTAGGGGTAAGATAAAAAGCTGTCAAATCTCTAGCATTGCTGATCTCAAACATACGTTAATTGAAAGGCAGGGAATCACGCCAATTTTAGCCGATCCTCATCTGATTCAATACGATAGTCAGCAACAATATAATCAGGATATTCTGGCAATTGATCACTTAGTTTTAAATGTTTTTCAAGGGAATTTAGAGTTAACAGCCAATTGGTATGAGGAAAATTTAGGCTTTAAAAAAAGGCAAACTTTTACTATTAAAACGGAGCGTTCTGGTCTTTATTCTCAGGTACTTGTTTACCCGAAAACTGAATTAAAATTACCGATTAATGAGCCAGATAGTAACAGTTCTCAAATACAAGAATTTTTAGATATTAATCAAAAATCTGGCATTCAACACATTGCTTTAAAAACAGAAAATATTGTAAACTTAACTAAAAAGTTAAGAGAAAAAAAGGTAGAATTTTTAGCAGTTCCCGACAGTTATTATCAACAAATTAACTATCAAAAAAAAGATTTTAATATTGCTGATTGGGAATGGTCAGAAATTAAAAAGCAGGAAATTCTCATCGATTTTGAACAAAATAGTTATTCTCTCCCGGAAAAGCCGACTTTACTGCAAATTTTCACTAAACCAATTTTTTCCCAGCCGACTTTCTTTTTTGAATTAATCGAGCGACGTCATGCCGCTAGAGGTTTTGGAGAAGGCAACTTCCAGGCCCTATTTGAAGCGATCGAACGGGAACAAATACAGCGAGGAACTTTAGATTAAAGTCAGAAAAGCGAGCATTTATCCCGTCAGACTATGGACGATGACGTAATTCGATCACATCTTTTTTGATCGTGACATCATAGGAACCAAAAAAAGTTTGTCCCAAGAGTCCTAATCCTTCCATTTGGGGAGAAATACCAACAATCTGATTAGATAAAGCCACCTCGCCAACCTTAACAGAATTAATGCGACCAAGATAAACAGTAACGACACCGCCGGCGGTATGAGCGACTACTTCCTTTTCCCGTTTGACTTTCATCGCTTTCGCCATGGCATCGGTGAGGACGATGCCACTAGCACCTGTATCAAAAAGCATTTCATAATAGTGACGGTTATTAAAAACCACCATCACCGTGGGAATGCCGTTAACCCGGCGTTGAATCGGTAACTGATAAACTTGCGGGGAATTTTTCCTATTTCTGGATGAACCGCCACAGAGACGGCTAAGATCTATGTGTTGTCCATCTGCTCTTTGGAGAAAGCATTCCGATTGAGCGAGAGTCGTAGGGGTGAAGGGAAATAACAGCAGGGTGCTGGACAATGCGATCGCAGAAATAGACCTATTCATGGGTTCAACATCGAGAAGACCGACTCGGAAAAGAACGATTCTAGTTCTAGAATTCCCCAAAAATGCGGGAGAATAACAGGAGTTTAACCCGGAGGCCAAGCCATTATGCGATCGCCTAAGAGATGGACATGAAGATGATCGACGGTTTGACCCCCATGTTCCCCATTATTGATCACTACTCGATAACCTTGACTTAATTTAGCTTCGGCGGCCACTTTTTTAACAGTTAGTAACAAATGTCCCAATAGATCTCGATCGCTGTCGCTGGCTTCCTCTAGTTTCGGAATCGGTTTTTTGGGGATAATGAGGATATGGGTGGGTGCTTGGGGATTAACATCTCGAAAAGCGAGAACCAGATCATCTTCATAAACGATCGAGGCTGGAATTTCTTTCCGGATAATTTTGCTAAAAATAGTCTCACTCATAGACAGATTACTTTTTTTTTCAACTATACCATTAAGCTCTCAGCTTTTCTGGCTAGGTTATCCCGAGAAATACGCTGATTTTCAGGGTAAATTCCCAGATAAAATCATTTTTGTGCGGAAAACTAGCCTAACATCCTGTTTCATTTTCCTAAGAACTCACTTTATTTTTACTTGAGCCAAAATGTTAGCAAGGGTTTGGAGTGCGGCAATTATCGGCATCGATGCCATTAAAATCGGGGTAGAGGTGGATGTATCGGGGGGATTACCCGGAATTGCCGTGGTGGGTTTACCCGATACCGCCGTGCAGGAGTCGAAAGAAAGGGTAAAAGCTTCCCTAAAAAATGCCGGATTTGCCTTTCCCATCCGCAAAATTGTCATCAATTTAAGTCCCGCCGATATCCGCAAAGAGGGGCCGATTTATGATTTACCGATTAGTATCGGCATTTTAGGGGCTTCCGAACAGGTAGAAGCCGATTTATTGGGGGATTTTCTCTTTTTAGGTGAATTATCCCTCGATGGTAGTTTGCGTCCCGTGGCGGGGGTTTTACCCATTGCTGCCGCCGCCGAAAAAATGGGGATTAAGGGTTTAGTGGTTCCTGCCGATAATGCCAAAGAAGCGGCCGTGGTCAAAGGCGTACAAGTGTATGGGTTTCGTCATCTATCGGAAGTGGTAAATTTCTTAAATGAACCCGATCGCCATTCACCGATGACTTTTAACGCTGCCGAGGAATTTGGGCGATCGCGGGTAAATCTCCCCGATCTCAAGGATGTCAAAGGCCAAGCCATTGGTCGTCGGGCCCTGGAAATTGCCGCAGCTGGAGGTCATAACCTAATTTTTGTCGGGCCACCGGGCAGCGGTAAAACCATGTTAGCGCGACGTTTACCCGGTATTCTGCCCCAGCTTACCTTTGCCGAATCCCTAGAAGTCTCCCAGATTCATTCCGTCGCCGGATTACTGAAAGATCGAGGTTCCCTGGTGCGCGAGCGTCCTTTTCGCAGTCCCCATCACTCCGCTTCCGGGGCAGCGCTGGTGGGAGGTGGCACTTATCCCCGACCGGGAGAAATCTCCCTTTCCCACCGTGGTATTTTATTTTTGGACGAATTAACGGAATTTAAGCGCAGTGTCTTGGAATATCTCCGGCAACCCCTAGAGGATGGTTATGTGAGCATTTCTCGCACTCGTCTTTCCGTCGCTTTTCCGGCCCGTTTTACTCTAGTGGCCAGTACCAATCCCTGTCCCTGTGGTTATTACGGCGATTCGGTGCAACCCTGCAGCTGTTCACCGCGACAACGGGAACAATATTGGGCGAAATTATCGGGGCCGCTTTTAGACCGTATTGACCTACAAGTGACGGTAAATCGCCTGAAACCAGAAGAAATGACCCAAGAGAGTCGGGGAGAAGCTTCTGAGCAAGTGCGGCAACGGGTAGAAAGGGCCAGACAAAAGGCCAGCGATCGCTTTCAGAATACGGGGATTCGCTCTAATGCGGAGATGAATTCCGAGCATTTGCGGGGTTTTTGCGCTCTTGATCATAGCAGTCGCCATATTTTAGAAGGGGCAATCCGAAAATTGGGTTTATCGGCCCGAGCAATGGATCGCATTCTCAAAGTTGCCCGCACCATTGCCGATTTAGGAGATAGTGAAATGCTGAAAAGTTCCCACGTTGCCGAAGCAATTCAGTATCGCACTCTCGATCGTTTAAGTTAGGGTTTGCGGCAAAAAGTTTGTTGCTGGGGTTAGGAGTCGGTCGTCAGGATTCAGGATTCAGGAGTCTGGAGATAGGGTTTTAGGGTTTTAGGGTTTTAGGGTGTTGGGGTTTTAGTTGAAATTCCCCCAATACCCCACTACTCCACTTCCCCATTTCCCAATTCATAATTCCCCCATTTCCCCACTTCCCCATTTCCCCACTTCCCCATCTCCCTACACCCCACACCCCACACCCTACACCCTACACCCCACACCCTACACCCTCTTTCAAGTCAGGAGTCAGGAATCGGGGGATTCTAAGCGTTTTTGCCATTCTCGATCGATTTTATCCGAGCGCTCGCTCTCTTGTTCGAGATAGTCTTGATCCGTAGAATAACTAATATCAGCATCCCTAATCACTTTTTGGTCGGCAAATTGACGAGAGTAGGCCAGTTTTTGCTCTAATTCAGGATTATTTTGGGCTAATAAATCTGCTCTTTTTTCTCGCTGTTGATTGCGTTGATTAACCCGCTTATTTCTCCACTGTAAAAAGAAATAACGACCGAGGGGAATCCCCAAAAAAGCAGCGGCATAACTGAGGAGAAAACCGTAGATACCTGTGACTATCGACCCCAGAGAACCGCTCAAATCAACACTATCACTGTTGAGCAAAAATCCTAAAACTAAAGCGAGGATAAAGTTAACCACCCCTAAACCTAAAGCTAAGATAATTTGACCGCTATCCGCTTCGCTAAACTTCCAGCTTTTTTCCCTTAGATAGGGTGACAATGCTTGTACTTTTCTCTCTTTGGTTGTCACCTGTAGATCGGGAAAATAATAGATAATATCGCCTCGATCGGACACCTGCGGCAACCCATTAAAGCGAGTTAAAACTGGAAGTATATAATCTTCTGTCTCCTCCTGACTGGGGGTAATACTATCCAGATAGGGGGCAATTTGTGGAGCAATAATCGAGCCACGATTATTTTGAATTACTTTACCGATAGTTTGCCAGCGTCTCTCCTCTAAATTAAAATTAGGATCGCCATCGCCAAAGAGAAAAGAAAAAACTGCCTCGAGAAAATTCATCTTACTAGGGGGTTTTTCTGCCTTAACTTCCCGATCTCTTCTTTCGTAGTAGTTATTACCAAAATCGGGATAAAAAATCCAGAAAAAGTCCGTGGGAAAGAAGTTAATATTAATTTTGCTATCTCCAGAATTGTTATCCGAGTCACTATCTTTGAACATTAAGCCTATCAGGATCGCCAGAATAGCGAGCAACAGGATTAAAATCGAAATAATTAAAACAATACCAAAGGAAATGCGAATAACATAAAAAACTACTTGCCAGATTTTACTCCCGAAAGCTTTTAACTGCAATTGCCAATATTTATTCAGAAGAATTGAGCGAAAATTTTCGGGAAAAAGATAGATAATCTCCCCCGTATCTGCTACCTGTAAATGTCCCCCCGCTTCCGCCGCTAAAGCTAATAATCCCTGTTGTGCAGCGTTAATCTCTAAACCCGATTTTGCCGCCACATCACCCACCGTAACCCGATAGCCTAATTTTTCGATCGATTGTAATAGAGACTCTTGGGGATTCATAGAAAATACTGTTCCTGTCGATTATCCTATTTTCTAGTTTAGTTTTGATTTTGTCTTTTTGGCAGCGGCTATCTTGATTGACAGGTGCGGCATTTTGGACTCGATCGAGAAAATATCGTTATAATTGTTCCAATAGTCGCAAAAAGCAGGGCTAAACTGTATAAATAGTTACTTTATAAGCAATTATCAGAGGTGAGCATGAATGCGTCGGAACAGGCAAAAGGATTAGAATTAACGGCGAAGATCGCCACACTCGTCAACCTGTTTAAACAACAATTCCCCGATGCAAAGGCAGATCTGAAACCTTGGCGCAATGATCCCCACACAAGGGAGTTAACGGATCCCGACTCGATCGATATCGCTTTCCATTTTCCCGGTTGGAGTCCCAGAATTCAAGGGCGCAGTATTCTGGTACAAATTCGTTTTCATCTCGATAGCGAGGATCAGCATCAGCGTTTGATTGGCTTAGAAATGCAGGCTTTTAACCATCAAGGAACCGCTTGGCGACTATCTACGGTGGAAAATTGGCAATTAGTCGGCAATTATCAACCTTCTCCTAAGGTGGCTGATAAGTTAAAATATTTCAGCCGGCAGGTGTTTGAAGTTTTTAAAAATGAGCATCGATAAGGCTCTTTCAGCACTCTCGGCAAAAGATCGTTATTCGATCGAGATTAAATCGGTCATAATGAGAAGCTATAGGACTAAATTAATTCTTGAAAGTGCTTCGCTTTAGCGGAAATTTTTAACATTTTTTCTGGTTGATCGTGAATCTCATTTTTTTGAGAGGATTTACGGCTGCTGGTGGTTGTTTTAGAAATACTGATATTTTTAATACTAACAAAGCGATATTGATAGTCCTGAAGAAAATCGGGTTGATTCCCAAATAAGCGTCCGATTTCACGACAATAGGAGACAAAGCATTCGGCTCCTTTTAATTGTTTGGTTATCGATGAATTAGAATCTCTGCTTTTCTTCATTTCCAGACAAAGGATAACTTTTTCAGAAGTGGTATTAGCGATAATTATAAAATCTGCACGCTTACACTCACCTTTATCACCAGTAAAAATTGTGCGGACATCAAAAAACTCATCTAGCTTGATCACAATAACTCGATCGGGTTCAGGCATTCCACTAATCACAAACGAATAGTTATCTTGATTTTCTGTCAGTTTCAGTAAATAACTATCTCGTTTGTATTCTTTTTTATACTCTAACTCTACTATCGCACAATCCCTAATCATTTCTTTGAGGATAGCAATATCAGACATTACTCCTCACCCCAAATAATAGCCGTTTGAATACGATTCATATTTTCGATAGTAGTATCAAAACTACGCGCTTCAATACCCATTTCTGGATCAATTTTAGCGGGATTTAAAGTGTGAAATTTGGTCTTTCTTTTTTGTCCTTTTAAAATCTTTGAATCTTCTTCAGCAATATAGACTTTAACTTGATCGGCCGATAATAATTCCTCTTGTCTATAGCCTTCTTCTGCGGCAATTTGTTTCAGGTGTGGTTGATTATGGTTAAGCATAATTAATGTGTTTATTTCCTTGATAATATAATCACTGTGAGTAGTGATAAAAACTTTAATACCAATGTTGATCAGTCGAGCGAAAAGTTTAGCGATACGGCGTTGATTTTCTGGATGGAGATTTAATTCAGGTTCATCTACTATCAACAAATCTCCGATGCGAGCTTCGTGTCTTAAATAAAAGCCAATGTCTAAAAGAGAACGTACAGCACTAGAACTTTCATCCATCGATAGTCTAAGTCTTTTTCCTTGTCTTTTTACTTTAGGAATGTAATAAAGTTCATCATTGTTAGTAATCATATATTGACCACCAATAATATCGGCAAAATCTTCTAAAATACTGGGATGATTTTCGTCAATAAAGCTAGTTTTTTTGACAATTGTTTCTATTTGTCTAGTAAAATCTACATTTTTTTTAACCAGTAGCGCATAATCCTGAGAAACATTAAATAACAGTTCCCTAGGATCAAAATTGCTATTTTTGCTAATTTCTTCCAGTAAACGATTACGAGCAAAATTTAACTCTTTGCGAAAAATTGCCGCTCCTGTCCTTTCTGCACTGGCAATAAATGGCCTGGGAAAAAACTGAGAGAAAATTATATCTTGGATGCTGTCGTAAATGATCTCCTCAAGAAAATGCACTGGCAGATTTATTTTTTCTGTTTCTGTTAATAATGTGATGGATAAATAAGGGTCATTTTCAGGTTTGCTAATCGAGATAATTTCCCATGTTGCTGTACTAATTTTCTTTTCATACTTATTTTGAAATTGAATATTGTCAAAATTTAATTCTATCTGAAAATCAACATTTTTAAATCTCTCCTCGTTGGCCGCAAAAACTTCAGGTATTTGTTGAATATATCTTTGACAACCTGTAGTAAGAATACTTTCACACTGTTGAACATACTCCTGTAGATCGAGACTAATTACACCATCAGAAAGTAGTTGCTCAATTTTTTCTTTGAGGCCAAATCTTGGTTTCGTTAATAGTCTTCGCCAAGTGTCTAAAAAACCGAATAAAGCGTAGGTAGCATAAGTTTTACCTGTATTATTACGACCACAGATAATTGTGAGGTCGCCTAGACTGAATTCTGCTTGTTTTAAAATGCCAAGATTTTTAATCTCTTCGGGTCTAATTCCCCGCCGCTCGCGGCGTACAATAGAAAAATGAGTGAATACATCCATAAGAGCCATAATGTAAGTGTTTTGCTATATCATTTAGTGTTCCCAGCCAAATATCGTAAAGCCGTTTTCG
>NZ_JASJFF010000275.1:0-5645 GCF_030065435.1 Microcystis sp. M53603_WE2 | reverse complement strand
GTACCAGATCTGGGAGTGATCGGGGGGAAAATTACTGGACTTTTTTCCTGAAAATTAGGTAATTGACCCCCTCAAAATCGCTAAAACCCTACACCCCACACCCCACACCCTGTCCCCACGAAAAACTTTTTCAGCAGACCCTACTTAAGAGAGTCAGCTAATCTTGATCGACTAATTCTAAGCAATCATCAATCAAAGCTGGCCGATAACTTTGAACAACCATCGGTAAAAAAGCCCCTCTTAAACCCTTTTTTATTCTCTCGGCCGTTTGATCAAAAACCACAAATAAAGGATGAATTGTTTCTGCACCTTCACTAAACATATGTTGTTCTCTGGGGGGCATTAACCATTCATATTCTTTATCTAAACATATTTGGGTTTCGCGCCAGCGTTTCAACAAATCAGAAAAATCTTCCCCCGGACGATGGATAAAAATCAGGATTTCTGAACCTAATTTAATTTTCCATTCCGGATCACACATCAGAATCGCCAAATCACAAGCTAATTGTACCATCTTTCTAGATTCAAGGGCAGAAGATGGACGAATTCTGACCAAGGGCAAGGGAATAGTAATTAAACTCTCTTCAGGACGACGCATACTAGGAATTAACTCTAAATAGGGGCGATATTGTCGCAATAATTCGATCGCCCCCTCACGACAGCTATATTCCGCTAATAAAGTTTCGTAAGACACAGATTCACCTAATCAAATAAAAGGAGATGAAAATTCAAATCTTGCTGATTTCCAGCTACCGGCAATAGTCACTGATCACTGATCACTGCTCAACTTATCCCAACGCATCGAAGATTTTAAACATGGGCAAGTACATAGACAAAAGAATAATTCCCACCATCCCCGCAACACCAACCATCATCAAGGGTTCAATGATACTGGTTAAAGCTTTAACGGCCTGTTCCACCTCATCTTCGTAGAAATCCGCCACTTTCATCATCATGGCATCTAATTCTCCCGTTTCCTCCCCAATACTAATCATTTGAATTGCCAAAGCTGGGAAAACATTGGCTTTTTGTAGGGCCAAACTCATCATTCCCCCCTGCTGAATTTCCGCCTTGGCACCAGCGATCGCATTGGCAATTACCTGATTACCCACCGTATTACAAACGATGTCGAGGGAACTTAAAATTGGGACACCAGAACGCGTCAGAGTCCCAAAAACCCGGCAAAATCTAGCCACAGCCGACTTTTCATTCAAATCACCAAAAAGAGGCATTTTAAGGAAAAAATGGTCAATTTGCAGACGACCCATCGGGGTTTTGTAATAGCGACGCAGTAAAAAAACCGTGGCAACAATGGTGACAATCGGAATTAAAATCAACCAACTACGCATCACACCACTTAAAAAGAGCATAAATTGCGTTAAAGCTGGTAGTGGCACGTTTAAATCGGTGAAAATTTTCGCAAACACGGGAATTAAAAAAATTGTCATCCCGAAAAACACAATTACCGCCAAAATTCCCACCGCTACCGGATAGGTCATCGCTGATTTAATCTGGTTTTTCAAGCGGGCCATATCTTCCAAAAGTTTCGAGAGACGGTTCAGCACTTCATCGAGTACCCCCCCCGTCTCTCCAGCTTCGATCATACTGACATAAAGTTCATCAAAACATTCGGGATGTTTGGCCATCGCTTCCGATAACGGAGTCCCTTGCTGTACCTCAGCACTAATCGCTTGTAGAGCTTTTTTCATCTTGGGATTACCGCATTGATCCCCCAAAACTCCCAAACATCTCACAATCGCCACACCAGCATTAATCATTACCGAAAATTGACGGGAAAAAACCGCTTTATCTTTGATGGAAATGCTGGCAAACATCAACTGTAAACCGGAAAGATCGATCTCTCCCCTCACTTTTTTGACTTTACCGACGGCGGCATATTTCGCCTTCAGCATCGTCCGGGCCTGTTCGGGAGACATGGCCTCAACTTTCTCTTGGAAAACTTTTCCAGAGCCGTTTTTAACTTGTGCGACAAAATTAGGCATAGGACATATCAGTTATCAGTTATCAGTTATCAGTTATCAGTTATCAGTTATCAGTTATCAGTTATCAGTTATCAGTTATCAGTTCACTGTTTACAGCAAAAAACTTCCCACTCTCCTATACCTTTTAAACAGGATTTAGGATTAAATCCGGGCTTTAGCGTTAGCGCTGGCCCCGGCGATAAGACGTTGTAATTCATCGGGTTTACCGCTTTTAGAAATGGCCTCTTCCAAAGAGACAACACCCCTAACAACTAAATTAGCTAATCCCTGTTCCATGGTTTGCATTCCTAACTTCATTCCCGTTTGAATTGCTGAATAGACTTGGGGGGCTTTTCCTTCCCGAATTAGATTAGCGATCGCTGGAGTTACCACCATGATTTCCTGTACCATTGCCCGACCAAATTCCCCCGGTTTAGGATTTTTTTTCTTGACTAGGTTTTGACTAAAAACTGCTAGTAAAGAATTGGATAACATGGCGCGAATTTGTGCCTGTTGGTTAGCAGGAAAAACGTCAATAATCCGATCCACTGTTCCCGCTGCCGAGCTAGTGTGTAGGGTTCCGAAGACTAAGTGACCAGTTTCTGCCGCCGTGATTGCCAAACTAATTGTTTCTAAATCCCGCATTTCTCCCACAAGGATAATATCAGGATCTTCCCGTAAAGATGCTCTTAAAGCGTTAGCAAAACTCTTGGTATCTTCTCCTTTTTGTCGTTGGTGAAACAGACTTTTTATATTAGGAAAAACGTATTCAATTGGGTCTTCTACCGTTAAAATATGTTCAGACCTAGTCCGATTAATTAAGTCTAAAATTGCCGCTAAAGTGGTAGTTTTACCCGAACCTGTTTGGCCAGTTACGAGAATTAATCCCCGCGGTCTTTCCGATAACTCCCGTACTACTCTAGGTAAATTTAATTGTTCAAAGTTAGGAATTTTAGAGGACAAAGCCCGTAAACAAGCTGCATAAGCCCCCCTTTCTTTATAAACATTGACCCTAAATCTTGCTAATCCTTTCACCCCGTAGGAACAGTCTAATTCCCAATTCTGCTCTAACTCTTTTCTTTGAGTATTATTGAGCATACTAAAAATCAATTTCTGACAATCTTGCGGGGTTAAAGATTCTTCATTAATCGGGGACAGTTTGCCACTAATGCGAAAATAGACTGGTGCCCCAGACTGAATGTGCATATCAGAACCGCCCATCTCGACCAATTGTTGCATTAAATCTTCGATCATTAATTCCATAAGTTAAACCCCATCTCTAAGGTAAAATCAGTGAACAGTAACCAGTGAAAAGACATTGGGAAAGTGCTATTTAAGACTACTCACTTAATACTCCTTACTTAAAACTCAAATCTCATAACTGATAACTGAAAAACTGTCTTAATCACTAAATCGCGGTGTCATACAATAGGGACAATCGAGCCATTCTGGTTGTAGTTCGGCGCGACAACCACGACAGATTAAACCGCTTTTCCGTTTGGCTTTTAGTTCCGCTTCCAGACCGGAATCGGTAAATGTCACCCGTTCCACTTCTTCGAGGGTGGTGTAACCCTCGCGCACCAGATTTAAACTATAGGCTAGGAGTGTCACCATGCCCTCATCGACGGCCGTCTCCTTAATGCGATCGGTGGTTGCCCCTTGGTTAATTAACTGCTGTAGTCGTTCACTATTCTGCATTACCTCATAGACACCAATGCGACCTTTATAACCGCTGCCGCTACACTTAAGGCAGAGATTGCCCTGTTTTCGCGCCTGTTGAATTTCCTCAAGGGTGAGGGTATTAGCCTTATAAAAGGTCACTTCCCGTTCATTGGCGGCGGAAAGACCCAAACGGGCTAATTCCTCTTGACTGGGGTGATAGGCGACTCGACACTGGCTACAGACGCGCCGCACGAGACGCTGGGCCAAGACTCCCAAGAGAGAACCAGAAATCATAAACGGTTCAACCCCCATCTCATCGAGACGAGCGATCGCACCTGCGGCATCGTTGGTGTGTAGGGTAGTTAGGACCAAGTGACCGGTTAGGGCGGCCTCGATCGCTGTTTTGGCCGTTTCCTTGTCCCTAGTTTCTCCCACCAGAATCACATCCGGGTCTTGTCGCATGAATGCCCGCAGAATCGAGGCGAAATCCATGCCTTTTTCGCGAATTACCTGCACCTGGGTGATGCCTGGTAGAGAATATTCGATCGGATCTTCGGCCGTACTAATATTGACCCCGGGGTGATTTCTTTCCGCTAACACCGAGTATAGAGTGGTGGATTTCCCCGAACCGGTCGGGCCTGTCACCAGCAACAGACCAAAGGGACGACTGGCCATGTCTCGGACGATTTGCAGGGTCTTTTGATCGGTGATCAGTTTATCTAAACCCAACTGGGTGGCCGAGTTATCGAGAATCCGTAAACAGACTTTTTCCCCGTAGCGACTGGGCAGGGTATTAACCCGAAAATCCACTTTCCGCCCTTGATACATCCGCCGAATTTTACCATCTTGGGGAAGACGACGTTCGGCGATATCGAGCTCGGCCATGATTTTAAGACGGGCTGTAACCGCCGGGGTAATTCTTTTCGGCAGTGGCTCAAAAGCTTGATGAAGAACTCCATCTTTGCGAAAGCGAATTTTCAGGAATTCTTCTTGGGGTTCGATGTGAATATCGGAAGTCCCTTCCTGTAGGGCTTTAGCTATAATTTTATTGACGAGGTTGATGACGGGAGCTTGATTAGCTTCCCCTTCTCCGAGATCATCGGCCACTTCATCGTTAGCCGCACCAGAGGCCACCTCAATATTGCTGACAATACCAGTGAGATCCGAGAGTTTTTCTAGTTCTTTTTCTTTTTGCAGTCGGGCTTTTTCCTGTTCTAATTCCGATTGAGCCGAGTGGAATTTTTCCAGTAATCTTTCATAATCTTCGCTAGTAATCACCAAACGCTGTAAACCTAACTCCCTGGGGCGGAGAATACGATTAATATCGTCGGAAGCCTCGAGGTTGTCGGGATCGACCATGGCTATCAAAATCGCAGCCGGCTCTCCTTCGATCTTTCGCAGGGGGATGAGACGATAGCGACGACAAAGATCGATCGGAATCAAAGAATCGATCAATCGGGCTATTTCCAGTCCATCCACATCGCTTAATTCGGGGTCGATCGATTCGACTCCGTAGAGAATTTTTAATTCAAATAACTGATTTTTCTTGTACTGTCGCTGCAAATCCGGGGGCAAAGGGCGCCCAGTTAGTTGTTGTAATATTTCTACTAGCGATCGTCCCGATTTCCGTGTTTCCACTAGGGCTTGTTGCATTTGGTCGGCACCGATATATCCCGACTGCACCAACTTGTTACCAAAGGGGGAAAAGTAATTGCGTAGGGCAACGGCACGGGTTTTCTTGGAAGAAAATGTCATAGACGATTCTTAAACTCTCCACTACCCTTAAATGTTCCCAATTTTACTGGTAAAATTGCATTCTAGCAAAAATTTTTCTAGATCACCGATTATCTATCGGGGTCGCTCCAGCAATTCCAAATTCAAACGGTAGTGTAGGATACAGAATTGATTTCGCTTCTGTCCCTCAAAATAGAGTGAACGAGTTGCCCATTGGGTTTTGCAGGAATGGAAGTCCAAGATTTGAGTTTTATAGGGATGCTGAGC
>NZ_JASJFF010000102.1:0-2494 GCF_030065435.1 Microcystis sp. M53603_WE2 | reverse complement strand
TTGCCACTGGGTTTTTTGGGCAAATTCTACCATTCTTTTGATAAATTGAGTGCGGTTGCTGCGAGTGGCGGCTCCTCCATCTAAATCAATGACTAATTCTTCTAAACCCTGGATAGATTGCTTGATTTTCTTGCCACCACAACTCTAAACAATCTGCTACAAAATCTGAGGTTTCAGCCGATTGACCGAAATAAATTGACAGGCGTTCTCCCCTCACATCTAGAATTCCTAAAGGGACTAAAACAGCCGTCCATTCCCTATCATGATCATCAGCTTTTAATGGCTCGAGATAGCGGGCTTTCCCCTCACGAGATAAATTGCCTATCTTAACTTTAGCTTTGCTATCCAAGGAAATTCTCAAAGATTTAGTCTGGTTGTCAGCGGCTTGATTGGCTTGAGCTACGTTAGCAAAAATTGCCTCAGTTTCTGGAATTTTTTTGAGCGGTTTTATTTTTTGTGTTTTTTTTAAACTCTAGCCCATTCGATTCAAAATATCTCCAATGGTTTGACGAGAGGGCAATTGTTCATCTCGATAGCCTTTTTCTTCTTTTAATGCCTCTCTTACCTCTCTGGCACTGATTTTAGTAAAGGCAAAAGTTGATGGGAATTTAGGGTCTGCTTGCGAGGACATCTCCACTAAACTTTTAATATCTGCCTCTAAGTTTGGCAGCAGTTCCTCCGTTTTTTTTCTCCCCCTAGCACGATAATTATCAACGCAAATAATTCCAGTTTCTAGCTCTTTCAATCCCGTTGCTATTGCCTGCCTAGACCATCCCAATTCTGTTTCGGCTTGGCGCGGCGAAGAGTTAAAATAGTCTATAGTTACTTGCGCCATAAAAGCCCTTTTCTTAAAACCTGTCAGCTTTTTTGCCGCATCTTTCAAGCTTGATTTGATTTTTTCAGTCAGTTCAGTTACCATAGTTGAGAGTGAGAGTAACAAGTTGCTTCTCTAGTCTAGATGGTAATTTATTAATACGCAAGTCCCTAAGGTGACAGTTGAGGGTGCGGAATGTGGGTCTTAAATAAACTCTCTGTCGATGATCGCACTCAAGCGGCAGTGCTGGCCCTGCGGTCGGGATTAGTAGCTTAAAAAAAACCGGCACCCTAACCATATAGGATGCCGGTTCGGTCAAAACTAGAAACTAGACTTGGGCTGCCACTTTTGATTCGGCCGCCATTAGTTTTTCGTAGGTTTCACGCATTTTGAGACCGACTAACACTTGGAATAAACCCGTACCATTGGTAGAACCGGGATAATCCTTGTGTTTGAGCAGTAATTCCGTCATTTCACCGTAGTATTTAGTGCCGGTTTTGCTCAAATGGCTTTCGATGTAGATCATTTCTTCGAGGTTATCGAATTGACCATCTAGTTCCAGAATCGACACTTCATTCCCCAAGAAGCCATCCGGACCATAGTAGAGTTTAATACCGGGATAAGCGCAGGTCAATTTACGACCACAGGGCCGCCAATCGATGGTGGAACCTTCATCAAACAGATAAGCGGGTTCAAAGTTTTCCACCCCTTCTTTCTGGATTAAACGAACCCGTAGTAACTTACTTTCGTGATCTTCAAGTAATTGGGTGGGCAGCACTTGAATCACCACGTCAGCGTACTGTCTTTGGGGATCGATATAGGCACTGAAATCCGGTTTTCTAGAATTAATAGCCGCCATCACATCATCATAGGTGTGACCGCGCTCGGCCATATCCCGTTGAATTTTCCAGTTAACTTTGACTTCATCGCTAATATCGAGATAAACGCTGAAATCTAATAGGGACCGGACTCGTTCATCATATAAGGGGTGCAGTCCCTCGATCACGATTACCTTATTCGGTTCGATGATTTCGGGGGGATCGATCATCCCCGTTTCATGATTATAAATAGGTTTATTAATGGCTTGACCTTCCTTGAGCGCTTTAATCTGCTCATACATCAGGTCAAAGTTATTCGCTTTCGGATTGAGTGCGGTGACACCCACCTCTTTTCTCTGTTTGCGATCGAGGCAATGGTAGTCATCTAAACAGATCACTGTCATAAACTCGGCCCCGAATAAATCGGTCAAACGACGTAAAAAAGTAGATTTCCCACAACCGGAGTCCCCAGCTACACCGATTAGAACCACGCGCTCTGGCTTATTGGCCATAGTTTCCCTCTAAATACACGACTAATTGTTAACCCATAGTAGTAATTAAACCAGACTCTGGATCCAGCAGCACCCCGCCGCCACAAATTTCTGCTGCTGACAGGTTCGGCAAGAGTCTCACGCTAGAATGAGTAGGTATTTGATACTAGATTCTCTGTTCAGATCATACCGGAATCAGTGACCAAAATCAGTTATCAGTAATCAGTTATCAGTAGAACTCTTGCAAATTAATTATATGTTATAATGATGGGTTAACTAATTTTCCCCAAAAAATTAGTTAATCAGTACATTTGTCCTGAATGAAAACTTGAAGTTTAACTTTTAACTCAAAACTCTTTAGAGCTGCTTTA
>NZ_JASJFF010001040.1:0-1930 GCF_030065435.1 Microcystis sp. M53603_WE2 | reverse complement strand
TTAATTGATTAGTTCGCTCTAGAGCAAAAACAATTGACAAAAATCGCTAAATGCTTTTCTATATAAGGGTTCCATCCCTTATAACCCCCGTCCATTGCATAACAATTACCGAAGAGCCAGAATCGGTTTTATGCTATTGAGTTACCAAAGCCAATAGAAGAGGCTTTATTATCAGTTGCCAACTAAACCCCTCCCAATCCACCGAAAAAGAAACCACAAAGGTAGGCTAAATTGCCTCTAAAAATACCATAAATGCCCCCTTAATCAGAGTTGAAGGGGTTTGTTTTTTCCTTTCGCTTATTAAACAACTATCACCTCGTTGCTAGGGTCTCCCTGGCAAGGCATTTTCAGAGGTTCTACCTTGGAACGAGACAAAGCATTGATGATCACACAAAGTCGAGAAGAGCCAAATAGCCAATTTAGTGTCAAAATTAGGAGTAGTTTATTTATTCTTCTCTCCTAGTTAAAAATATGCAAGTTAAAGAGCTAACCGTTGAAGAACTCAAGCTCCTCATTCAAGAAACTGTTGCCGAAACCATCCAATCTATCTTACTCGATCCTGACCAAGATAAAGAAGTCAAACCTGAAGTTAAGCAACAACTTCTTGACTCTCTAAGACGGACTGAAATAGGAGAAAATGGGGTTTCAGCCGAGGAAGTAGCCAAAAAATTAGGATTAAACTGGTAATGGCTTACTTTGTAGAATTTAGCCGCGAAGCAATCGCTGATTTAGAAGCACTCGCTCCTATCATTCAAGAGCGAATTTTGCGGAAAGTTCGCTGGTTGTTGGATAATTTTGAAAATGTTAGTCCTCAAGCTTTAAGTGCTAATTTGAGTGGTCTTTTCAAGCTTCGAGTCGGTGACTATAGAGTTATCTATTCTTTTGCACCCGAAGCAAAGCGGCTTACCATCCATAAGGTTGGACATCGCCGAGATATCTACAGTTGATAAAATACTGTGTTTGAGAGTAAGGGGATACTTGTACAACCTTATTGTACAATTCCCAGGGGTGAGACTTGTAGGTTGGGTTGACGCAAGGAAACCCAACAACTTCCTGGAATATTTTCACAATTTTTGTTGGGTTTCGCCTTTTGAGCCGATGGGTAATACCTGAGTAATAATGATAGCTCAACCCAACCTACGGCTCGATTAATTAATCAACTTATTCAGACACCTGTTACCCAACAACTTCCTGGAATATTTTCACAATTTTTGTTGGGTTTCGCCTTTTGAGCCGATGGGTAATACCGGAGCAATAATGATAGCTCAACCCAACAACTTCCTGGAATATTTTCACAATTTTTGTTGGGTTTCGCCTTTTGAGCCGATGGGTAATACCTGAGCAATAATGATAGCTCAACCCAAGCTACGGCTAACTGATTAGGGAGAGAAATATAAAGATTTATTAAATTGTAGCTTAGGATACAGCTTATTTTAGTTTAGTGTGTAATCTATTGTTGTCCAGCTTTGGTGTTGGGTTGGGTTGTTCCTTAGCCAAACCTAGAAAAGCTAATAGTTCCACTGATTCAGGGAGATGAACTGATTGGCCGGAGGGATATTAGCAGTTTCCAGATTGGCGATCGCTTTGACAATTTCCCCTCTACTGAGATCTTTTGAGTAGTCCCTATTCTCGTAAATGGCCAAAATACCTGAATGGCAGGGGTTTTCTTGATGGATGGCTTCAAAATCTCGGCAATTACGAGTTAGCAGCATTCGATTGTTTTGTCGGGCATAGTTCAAGACAACAGAATCTGGCTGTCCAGAAAGTCCCACTTCGTTGACTGTTATGACATCGTGACCAGCAACTGTGTGCATTTTGACGAGAACCTTGCACAGGGAGTCTTCATCGGAAATTTTGGGTCTGAAACCCCGCCGTTCTAGGTTGGCTTTACGTTAGAATTAAAAGGCCAGTCTCGAAAACCAAGTGGACG
>NZ_JASJFF010000946.1:0-1484 GCF_030065435.1 Microcystis sp. M53603_WE2 | reverse complement strand
GTGTCAGTCTGTAGAGCGACCATAAGACCAGAACAGAGTAAATCTGTTAAGGCAGGTGCGGAACCCCGCAAGGGAAAGAAGCAGAAACCTAAATCGTGAGGTTTGGGAATCACCGTCCGTTTACGGCGGTGAGGATGTCAACGTCAAGTCTAGCTCTAGCACAGAGGCTCCCCTGTCTGGACAGCACTAAGGATTGTCTTGTAATTCACTCGATCCCGAACGTCACCGAAACGACCGCGGTAATATCTTTGTCGATCGAGGAGGTGTCGTAAATTCCCGAATCGCTCACGTCGGTGGAATTGCGCGAGGTGATCTGAAAAACTCCCGTTTTCGCATCGCGCACCCTTCCCACCCGACTGCCGGTACTACTGGCGATCGCCTCAGCCCTCGCTCTCGCATCCTTGGTCGCTGCCGCCACCATTTCCACCCGCAGCTTATCCAGTTGGGTGTAAAGGTATTGGGGGGGTTCAGAGACGAGGTTAATTCCCTCCTCGATCAATTCCGTTACCTGCCTAGAAAGTTCCGTGTAACGGGCCACATCCCCCGCTCGAATCTCGAAGCGTTGGGTGAGGCGATAGGCGAGAATTTGCCCAGTTTCCTGGCCGTTAGCTGTTACTTCGGGAATCGCCATCGTCTCGATCGCGTTGGTGGTGATTGCGTCGTCGGGAACTTGTTTTTCTTTGAGATAAGCTCGTATCCGCTCGGTTTGCCGGATCAGATCGCGGTAGGCTTCGCGGGCGGTGGGTTGTTGACTGGAAACCGATAAACGCCAGAGAAGATAATCGGATGTAATCGCCTTTTTTGCCGAACCAGTCACGACAAAAACATCGCTGGCCCGTTTCACCGCCAAGATCGAGCGCGCCGCTATCCAGGAACTCACAACGAGGGCGATCGATAGCACCGACAAACCCGCGAATAGCTGCGGGAAACGTCGGAATATAGAACTGTCTTTCATCGTCACTCCTCCTGAAAATTCGACGTTTCTATCCTATGCTAGTAGCGAGCGAGTTGAAATTATTATTTACAAAAATCAATTTTTCTTGCGTCAGGTTGATGCGCTTTGACAGCAAAGATTATTCAGCCCTTACTGGAGCTTTGGCACAATGGTGACTGATTGACACTCCCGTCGCACTAAGCGCTTCGGGATTCTTGGTTCATCGAGTTTCCTTAACCTGGCAGGACGTATCCAACATTCACTAGAGGGAATCTCTCCCCCCCCAAACCCCTAGGGCTGTTTCATTCTCCCATCAGAATATCAAAAGTAAAAGCGATCACTGTCTTTGTAAAATGAGAAGTGACCGCCAACTTTTAAAATATATGTTGAGCTTAATAGAAAAACTGAAACAAGTCAAGGACTTTCGGAAAGATAAAGGAAAAAGACACCATTTATGGATAGTATTAGTAGTAATAATACTGGGAACAATGCTAGGATACTCAGGTTAGAGAGAGCTAGGAGAGTTTGCTAAAAATAATCGGCACAGGCT
>NZ_JASJFF010000491.1:0-2544 GCF_030065435.1 Microcystis sp. M53603_WE2 | reverse complement strand
GTCTCTATTTGATTGGTTTGCAAATCGCCAAAAAACAGAACCCAAGGTTCAACAACAACAGGAACGAGAAATAGCCGATGGTTTATGGACAAAATGCCCAAATTGCGGCGTTTTGGCCTATACGAAGGATTTATTAGCTAATCAACTGGTGTGTGTCGATTGCGGTCATCATAATCGGGTGGAAAGTGACGAAAGAATTCGCCAGTTAGTCGATGCTAATACTTGGAATTGCCTCGATGAACAGATTCGACCGACGGATCCCCTCAAATTTTGCGATCGGAAAAGTTATAGCGATCGCATCCGAGAAACCCAAGAAAAAACTGGTCTGACGGATGCTGTCCGGACGGGAACGGGGACGATCGATGGTTTACCCTTAGCTTTAGGGGTGATGGACTTCCGTTTTATGGGGGGTAGCATGGGATCGGTGGTGGGAGAAAAACTCTGTCGTTTGACGGAACAAGCTACCGATGAAAGTTTACCCCTGGTGATTATCTGCGCTTCTGGCGGGGCGAGAATGCAGGAGGGAATGTTAAGTTTAATGCAGATGGCCAAGATTTCTGGCGCTCTTAACCGGCATCGGGAGGCAAAATTACTCTATATTCCTGTCCTGACTAATCCCACCACGGGAGGAGTCACGGCCAGTTTTGCTATGTTGGGAGATATTATTATCGCTGAACCGAAGGCTACTATCGGTTTTGCTGGTAAACGGGTAATTGAACAGACTTTGCGCGAGAAATTGCCAGAAGGTTTCCAAACATCGGAATACTTGTTAAAACACGGGTTTGTCGATGCGATCGTTCCCCGTACCCATCTCAAGAAAACCCTCGCTCAATTAATTAGTTTACATCAGCCCTTTTTCCCCTTGTTATCCCCCCTCAACAGTCATCATCACCACAGTCAACCGGAGTTAATCCCCCTGAAAACAGCCCAGGGACAAACAACAGTTTAACTGTTCTAAGACGGCACTGGAGTTGGGAGTGCCGAAGCTGCCAGTCCGAGCATTTGTACTAAAATTTTCCTGCTCGGCAGTTTCAATGTAGTCCATCCCACACTTAACCGGGTTGACAGTGATCGCAAAGTCCGAAAAATTCGAGAGTATGGTAATAAACCTTGAATTGGTGGGATTTTTCGAGTTTTTCTGCCAATTCGTGAACGGGACACTCATTAAAGACGATAGACCGACCGCAATGAATACAGGTAAGATGGTGTTGATCCTGCTGAACGGAACTGTAGAGGGATTCTCCTGTGGCTAGGGTTCTCACCTGGACTGCACCCTGTAGTTTTAGGGATTCTAGGGCGCGGTAAACAGTGGCTAACCCCATATTTTGGTCACGCTGACGGAGTTCCACAAACAATTCTTGAGCGGATACTGCCCGATTTAAGGTTTTGAGTAAGTGGATAATGCGCTCTTGCGATCGGGTGCGTTGGGGTTTCATATCAAAAAGGTCAGCGATCAAAATTAATTCTATGCCAAAAAATTATCAGTGCTGTATTTATGTTACTCTGCGCCCCTCGGTACTCGATCCGGCGGGTACGGCGGTAGAGTCGGGATTAAAGCAATTAGGTTATGATACTGTGGCCGGGGTGCGAATTGGTAAGTATATTGAGCTTACCGTAACAGCAGCGGACGAAACCAGCGCCCGCGAACAATTGGCTCAAATGTGCGATCAACTATTGGCTAATCCTGTGATTGAAAATTATCGCTTTGATTTGCATTGTCAGGAGATAGGGGATAGGGGATAGGGGATAAGGAAATGGGGAAATTCACCCAATACCCCAACACCCATCTGATGAGAGCTTTCTGCACAATGAATTAACCAAGTTAAAAATTATGAAGTTTGGGATTATTGTTTTCCCTGGATCGAATTGCGATCGAGATGTGGCAACGGTGACGGAGGGGATTTTTCAGCAACCTACCCGCTATGTTTGGCATCAAGAGACGGATTTAGCGGATTTGGATGTGATCGTGGTGCCGGGGGGATTTAGTTACGGCGATTATTTGCGCTGTGGTGCGATCGCTCGGTTTTCGCCGGCGATGAAAACTGTCCGAGAAGAAGCCGAAAAAGGTAAATTAGTTTTAGGCATCTGTAACGGTTTTCAGGTACTAACGGAAATTGGGCTGCTACCTGGTGCGTTAATTCGTAATCGCGATTTACATTTTATCTGCGATCGAGTGCCGGTAAAAGTGGAAAATAATCGATCTGTCTGGACGCGAGGTTATCAACCGCAACAGGTGCTTAATTTGCCGATTGCTCACGGGGAAGGGCGTTATTATGCCGCAGAAGATACGTTAAAATCTCTGGAGGATAACGGACAAATTCTCTTTCGTTACTGTACTCCCACAGGAGAGGCAAATGAGTCAGGGAATCCCAACGGTTCGTTAAATAATATTGCAGGAATTACCAATAAAGCAGGAAATGTGCTAGGAATGATGCCTCATCCCGAACGCGCCGCCGATCTGATGCTCAATTTGACCGATGGGAGTCTGTTATTTCAGGAGTTGATCAATTGTTGTTGACTAGACCTCTTGTAAAAATCAAAAAT
>NZ_JASJFF010000129.1:0-3703 GCF_030065435.1 Microcystis sp. M53603_WE2 | reverse complement strand
GTTTTAAAAATGGCCGATAGTCAATTACCCTTAACTTGGTATTGGAATGGTAAGTATTGGCAGGGTTTACCGAGAGAAGGAATGGAGATGGCAGGTTTTTACTTAATTATCGGTTTAGGATTTGTGATTTTTCCCACAGCAATTGTGGCTACGGGAGCCTATCTTTTTCCTCCGGTCGAGGGGAGTCCTTTGTCATGGGTGCCTCTATTTTGGTCGATTTTAACCTTTGTTTGCCATGGTATTTGTTTACTCTGGTTAATTATCGAATATTATCAGTTTCCCGTTAATATGTATCTACGGGCCTTGGCCCGTCGTTGGCAAAATTCTTTTGTTACTAGATTATTATCCTAGGGTTATTTAACTGCTCCAAAGTCTGACTACAAAAATTTGCTCCCTCTAAATTTTCCTTTTTAAGAGGGACTTAGATTCAATCTGTAATTTGCCTAGAGAGAATTGGTATAAAAGAGTGATTAAAGACGGCAAAAACTTAATCAGAAAGGCTAAATTTTACTCGACATTGACTAACCTTAAAAAGGTTGAAAATAATTGACAGATTTTTTATTGTTAGGAGCGATTAAATAATCGTACAGATATCCTTTATCGAAAGAATCTATAGTTGAATTAGTCAGGGGTTTAAAGGAAAATTTCTTAGCTCCTGCAACAATTGGAGTAGTTGTGCGGACAAGTTTCCCATCTTTTTCCTGTAACAAAATAATTTCCGAAGTTTTAACTTGGCGAGCGGGTTCCCAGGGATAATAAAAGAACAATAATCCATTGTCGTTATTTAAAGCTATTTCTCCATTGGCAGCGATTTTTAGCTGCCAATCAGGATTGAGTTTATATAGTTTAGGAACGTTTTTCCATTGCCAAGGAAATTGATAAAGTTGACCGACTACACTGGGCATAGACCAAGCAAAAGGATACAACTGACTTCCCCAAGGTAGACTAGGAGCATCGACTAAAATAACTTGTCCATCGCTCAGATCGGGGGCTAATTGTATAACATCAGCCCAAAAAGCTTGCTGATATTTCCAACTTAGTTTATTTTGCTGTTGCACGATAATTCCAAATCCAATCAACAAAGAAAAATAAGTCGCTAAGAGGAGAGCCGCAAGATTTTTTTGCCGATAACTATTGGCTAAATAAACAATCAAATAGCCAAGAATTCCCCCAAGAATAGAAGCTCCAACCACGCCAGCCGCATGAACACGGGAATCACGTCCACTAATGAGGGTAGCAGGAACGGTAAAAGTTAAGGGATAGGCCAAGAATAAGAGACTTATCCCCAAAAGGCTCAACTGTTTAATTATCGGCCAATTTTCCCCACTATCCAGTCCCGAAAAACGAGAATTTTGTAAGAATAGCCATAGCAACATAAGTAATGAAAGAGGCACAAAAATTAACAATTCTCCCCTGAGATTGTGCAAAGTTTGCCAAGGACGATAGACAAATGTTCCTAAACAGACAAATGGTCCGGTAATTATTTGACGAATCGGAGTAAAAATAGCGGTTGCTATATCTAAGTCTCCAACCCGGCTATCACCAGTCAACTTTCTGAGAATTAAAACCACTAGGAAAATCGTACCTAAGATGAATAGATGTTTAATTAATTCTTTAAATATCTCCGACTGAGGCTTTTTGGTTAGAAAAGGTGCGGTGATAAACAGCAAAAAACAGGTCTCATAACTAAGAAAAGAAGCAGTAATCAATAGGTAAGACCAAATTTTTTTATCGTTCAGATAACTTAAAAAAGCGAGTAAAAGAAAGGTTATGGCGGGCAAAATGTGAATATGAGTGAGAAAAGCCCTAGTGTTATCGGCAGGAAATAAAGTAAATGCAAGGGTACCCGTCAGGACAAAAATAGGTTGATTCCAGAGACGTTGGAGAAATAGATAAAAGAGGATATTATTGGTTAATGCCAATAGATAGGCACTTATATAAATAAGCGGCAATCCTCCCAATTTTCCAGCAAAGTATGCAGAGAAGAAGAGGATGTTAAAGCCGACAACTCTACCTTGAAAAAATGCTAAATTCATGTTCTTAACAGAGTCAACAAATCTGGAAAAGTCCATGGTGAGTATGTTACCGATGAAAGCGTAATCATCTTCGTATAGACCCAAGTGATTAAAATACCAAAAGTGGGCGATCCAAGTAATCAATGCAATGGTTAAAAATGTAGTAATTTTCAATGATTTATTATTCAATAACGTCATTGATTTTCCTATAGCTTGTGTAGTCATAAATAAATATTTTATGTGAAATTTACAGCTTCAACAGGCTGAGCAATTGAATTACCTAGTGGTTCTTCGGTTTCTGTTATGCAATGTACGGGGGTTATAAGGGACGGAACCTTTATAGAGAAAAACGTTTGGCGATTTTTGTCAATTGTTTTTGATCTAGAGCGAACTAATCAATTAAATCTCTTGCCAGATAAGGATTTAGTTTATTTATGCCACCCTATCGAACCATAAAAAGTAACGAAGAGCCTACCTAGTTAAGCTTGCTTGCTCTTGTTGGAAGAATTATGGATTCTTTCTGATAATATATCAGTGTTTAAACTCTGTCAAGGCGAGATTGTACTAAATCCTGTTTAAAAGGTATAAGGGAGAACGGAGCAGGGGAGATAGGAGATAGGACATAGGACATAGGAGATAGGAGTCAGTAGTTAAATGTTCAGTGAAAACTCAAATCTGACTCCTGATAACCGATAACTGATTACTGTTCCCTAAATTGTCCCTAAAGGACAAAATTGACCCGATAATTCTAGTTGATTGTTTTGCAGTAGATATAAACCGTACTCAATTCCTTCTACTACTGCTTGATAGGAAGCTTCTAAAATATTACTAGACACTCCCACGGTTGTCCATCTTTGTTGACCGTTACTTGACTCGATTAAAACCCTAGTTTTCGCTGCCGTCCCCGAACCACTATCGAGGATTCTCACTTTATAATCGGTCAGGTGAAAGTTAGCAATTTCGGGATAGAATTTGACTAGAGCTTTTCTTAAAGCCAGATCTAAAGCAGCCACGGGACCATTACCCTCGGCCACTTCTAACAAATCTTCCTCTTTTACCCGTACTTTAATTGTCGCGATCGCATTACCACTATCCCGGAGCATATCACAATAAACTTGGAATCCTTTTAATTCAAAAAGGTGGCTTCTCTGTCCCAAAGCTTCCCGCATTAATAACTCAAAACTAGCTTCGGCTGCCTCAAATTGATAACCCTGACTTTCCAAGATTTTTAAACGTTCCAATATTTGCCGACAGGTGGGATCATCTTTATTCAAATCGATGCCAAAACTGCGCGCTTTCGCTAACACATTACTTAATCCCGATTGGTCAGAAATGACGATGCGGCGCTGATTCCCGATCGCTTCCGGGTTAATATGTTCGTAGGTTAGGGGATTTTTCGCCACCGCAGAAACGTGAATGCCGCCTTTATGGGCAAAAGCGGAGCGTCCGACGAAGGGAGCATGATCATCCGGGGCTAAATTGACCATTTCGCTGATTTTTCGGCTAGTTCCCGTCAATCGGCCTAATTGATTTTCTTCTAGGCAAGAAAAGCCCATTTTTAACTGAAGATTGGGAATTAAAGTACATAAATTGGCATTGCCGCAGCGTTCCCCATAACCGTTAATTGTGCCTTGAATCATGCGTGCGCCCTCGTTAACTGCCGCTAAGGAGTTAGCCACGGCGGTTCC
>NZ_JASJFF010000600.1:0-5181 GCF_030065435.1 Microcystis sp. M53603_WE2 | reverse complement strand
TTAGAGAATGTGATGAGATGTGGTCTTGGGTTTTTTCTAAGACGATAAAGGTTTATATTTGGCGGTTAATTGATAGAAAGACAAGGGAAATTATTGGTTGCTATTTAGGGTATGCTGAAAAAGTTTTTCCTGGGGACAGGGTGTGGGGTGTGGGGTGTGGGGTGTGGGGTGATGGGAGTTGGGAGTGCCGGAGTTGGGAGAATAAAGCTGCCTTTTGCATGAGTGCCTTTTGCCTTCAGAAGCTGATCACTGAAAAGACTCCCCCAACACCCATCTCACCCCGGGGAAAACCGCTATAGAATAGAGAAAAAAGAGAATTGCGAGGAAAAAACTCTGTCTTTTAACCCGATTGTCATTCCCCCTTCCCCGGAAAATCCCGCTCGCTATCTAGTGATCATGCTGCACGGTTGGGGTGCAGATGCCATGGATCTGGCCCCCCTTGCATCGATGCTGGATCTAGCTGATTGTCAATTTTTGTTTCCTAATGCTCCCTTCGATCATCCCCAAGTGCCGGGGGGACGCGCCTGGTATGCTTTAGAAACCTCCGATTATCAAGGTTTAGTCCCTAGTCGTCAACAGTTGCACGATTGGATTATTTCCCTAGAAGCAACCACCGGCATTCCCCTAGAGCGGACTTTTTTGACCGGTTTTTCCCAAGGGGGAGCGATGACGCTGGATGTGGGTTTATCTTTACCCTTGGCGGGATTGGGTTCCTTGAGTGGTTATCTGCACGGTGAACCCCATCCCCAAGGCCCACAAAATGTCTTAATTGTTCATGGTAAGCAGGATCCCGTCGTTCCTATCGCTGCTGCTCGTCAAGCCAGAGATTTACTGCTTGGTTTGGGGGTTAACGTCGAATATCACGAGTTAAATATGGGTCACGAAATCCCGATTCCGGCACTGACTATTTTACGCCAATTCCTCCGCAATCGTCTAGAAACTGCATGAATAATGCTCGTCAGCTGGCTTTGCTGATTTTACGGGATATCGATCGCTCCTCCGCCTATCCCGATCGCGCTCTTGATCGCCATTTGTCCGCTAGTTCCTTAAATTGTCTTGACAAAGCCTTGACAACGGAGATTGTTTATGGTATAATGCGCCGACAAAGAACTTTGGATGCGCTGCTCGATCGCTTGGGGAAAAAAACTGCGGCCCAGCAACCCCCGGATTTACGGCGAATTCTCCATATTGGTCTTTATCAACTGCGTTATCTATCCCAGATTCCCCCATCGGCGGCGGTGAATACGGCGGTAGAATTAACTAAAATCAGTCATTTAGGCAAATTAGCGGCGGTGGTTAACGGAATGCTGCGGCAATATCTCCGTTTAACTGCTAATGGCGACGATCCTTTACTTTTACCGGAAAATACCGCTTCTAGATTGGGTATTCTCCACAGTTTCCCCGATTGGTTGGTGCAATTGTGGTTAGATCGCTTTAGTGTTACGGAAACGGAACAACTGTGTCAATGGTTTAATCGCTCTCCTGACCTCGATATTCGGATTAATCCCCTGAAAACTAGCCTAGAAGCCCTAGAAAATGAGTTAGAATCAGCCAATATAACTTTTAATTATCTTAAGTTACCTCTAGCTTGCCGTTTAACCTCTGGTTTAGGCAATATTGAGCGTTTAGAGGGATTTCGAGCCGGAAATTACACCCTACAGGATATTAGCGCCCAATTAGTCACTTATCTACTCGATCCCCAGCCCGGAGAGACAATTATCGACGCTTGTGCGGCACCGGGAGGAAAAACCACTCATATTGCCGAATTAATGGGCGATCAGGGTAGAATATTAGCCTGTGATCAAACGGCATCCCGTTTACGACAGTTAGAAGCCAATATTAAAAGATTAGACTTAAAAGCGATCGAAATACATCTAGGGGATAGTCGCGATCGTCCCCAGTGGCACGGCATCGCCGATCGTGTACTAATCGATGCTCCCTGTTCAGGATTGGGAACCCTGCACAAGCGTCCTGATATACGTTGGCGACAAACACCGGAAAATTTACCTGTACTAGCCAAACGACAGGGGGAACTTTTAGCCTCGGCTGCCACTTGGGTAAAACCGAAGGGAATCTTAGTTTATGCCACCTGTACTCTCGATCCGTTAGAAAATGAAAGAGTGATCGAGCAGTTTTTAGCCGCTCATCCCGATTGGAAAATGGCCACTCCTGACTCTAATTCATGCTTCTCAGAATACTATACAGAAACAGGAGCGATCGAAGTGTTACCCCATCGACATAATCAAGACGGTTTTTTTATGGCTAAGTTAGTCAAGGAAGTGTGGGATGAAAAATAAACAATTACTGAAAATTCTCATCGGTGTTGCTTGGATTGATGGTGTCATTCAACCATCAGAAAGAAATTATTTACGACAGGTAGCTGTGAGGGAAAAACTTGATGATGATCCGGAGATAAAACCACTATTATCGGAACTAAAACCAGTTAAAACCAGTGAATGTTATCGATGGTTAGAGTCCTATTTAGGCGATAATCCTAGTCCAGAAATCTATCAAGATCTACTAACATCGATTAGCACTTTAATCTATAGCGATGACGACGTGGATATACAGGAAGCGAAATTATTAACCAAAGTGCAGAGTTTCGATCCGACTCATGATAGCCATCGATCGATGTTAGATAAATTAGTCACGGGAATTCAGAAATTGTACCACAGGGCAATTACTGGAAGTAATTAGGGTTGGCTGAATAAATCTAAAAACCTTGTTGGGTAAGACTTTTAGACTTTTTGTCAATCAAAAAGTACCATATCTGGGAGTGATGGGGGGGAAAATTCTGGGACTTTTTCCCTGAAAATTAGGTAGTTGACCCCCTCAAAATCGGTAAAACCCTACACCCCACACCCCACACCCCACACCCTACCCCCACGAAAAACTTTTTGCCGCAAACCCTAATTAGTGATGAGCAGGTCAAAAATTTCCCCGATAAAAACTGATAGCTGATCCCTAGATTTTAGGTAATAACTGTGGGTTGTTCCCGTCCGGTAGATTGACGAATTTGACCGATTTCTTCGGCTAAATCAATTAAGGGTTGTAGGGCCTTTTGGGTGTCGATATCGTGTTTACTTGCGTCCGGTTCATAACTTTCTAGATAAACCCGGAGAGTTGCTCCTTTAGTTCCCGTACCCGATAGACGATAAATAATCCGAGAACCATCGGTAAAACCAATGCGAATACCTTGATTTTTACTCACACTACCATCCACGGGATCCGTATAGCTAAAATCATCGGCATATTCCACTTCATAGTTACCAAATTGTTTACCCTTAAGGTCTAAAACCAACTTCTGGAGACGTGCCATCATCTCTTTTGCCGGTTCTAATGCGACTTCTTCATAATCATGACGAGAATAGAAATTACGACCGAATTCTTGCCAATGACTGCGAACAATTTCCTCTACCGATTCCCCTTTAACTGCCAAAATATTTAACCAGAAAAGAACCGCCCATAAACCATCTTTTTCGCGAATATGATTGGAACCCGTGCCGAAACTTTCCTCCCCGCAAAGGGTTGCTTTCCCCGCATCTAACAAATTACCGAAGAATTTCCAACCGGTGGGAGTTTCATAACAGTCAATTCCCAGTTTAGCCGCTACTCGATCGGCCGCCGCACTGGTGGGCATCGATCGCGCTACTCCCGTGATACCATTTTGATAGCCCGGTACTAGATGAGCGTTGGCTGTTAGTACCGCCAAACTATCACTGGGGGTAACAAAAAAATTCTGACCGAGGATCATATTGCGATCGCCATCTCCATCGGAAGCAGCCCCAAAATCCGGGGCCTCTTGACCAAAGAGAATTTCTACCAGATCATGGGCATAGACTAGGTTAGGATCGGGATGACCACCACCAAAATCCTCTAGGGGAATACCATTTAATACTGTACCTTTGGGCGCGCCTAAACGCTGTTCAAATAGAGCATAAGCGTAGGGACCGGTTACCGCATGGAGAGAATCCATGCACATTTTAAACTTACCAGAAGTGAGTAGGGTCTGAATGCGATCGAAATCAAAAATCTTTTCCATCATTTTGACATAGGGAGTGACCGCATCGATCACTTCCACATCCATAGTTCCCAGTTTAAAGGAACTGGGGCGATCGAGATTAATATCGGCCCCTGAGAGGATTTTATAACTGCTAATCACCTTAGTCTCGGCATAAATTGCATCGGTGATATTTTCCGGGGCCGGTCCGCCGTTAGTAATGTTGTACTTAATGCCAAAATCCCCCTCTGGACCGCCGGGGTTATGACTAGCGGAGAGAACAATACCGCCAAAAGCGTTATTTTCACGAATTAACCCAGAAATAGCGGGAGTGGAGACAATACCATCGGTTCCCACGAGTATTCTACCGATACCGTTAGCGGCGGCGATTTTCAGGATAGTTTGAATAGCTTGACGGTTATAATAACGACCATCTCCACCGACAACTAGGGTTTGACCCTCGATACCGTCTAAAGTATTGAAGATAGCTTGAATAAAATTTTCCAGATAATGGGGTTGTTGAAAAACGGGAACGGATTTTCGCAATCCAGAAGTCCCCGGTTTCTGGTCACTAAAGGGTTTTGTGGCAACGGTTTCAATCGTCATAGTCTTTTCTTGATAGGCCGACGCAATTCTCAACTTAAGTATATAGCAGTAGGTTGACAGCCAAGAAATCAGCTAGGAAAGACAACAGCTGGGGAGTCCCCTGTCATACTAAATCTTGTTTAAAAAGTCTAGGAGAGTGGGGAGACCACTTCGTGCGCGTTGCGGGGGGAGATAGGGGAGTGGGGAGATAGGGAAGTGGGGGGAAGGGAGCAGGGAGAAAAAAGCTGACTCCTGTCTCGGAGTCTCCTGTCTCCTGTCTCCTGTCTCCTGTCTCCTGACTCCTGACCCCACCAACAAACTTTTTGCCGCAAACCCTAGCCATAAATTGCTTAATCGGCCCCTTCAATCGGTGCAAATCCCTGACGTTGAATATTCTCGCTGATGTGACGAGGTTCGAGGAATTGCAGCAGATAATCGGGACCCCCAGCCTTGGAACCTACCCCCGACATCTTGAAACCCCCGAAGGGTTGACGGGAGACAATCGCGCCGGTGATTCCCCGGTTAATATAGAGGTTTCCCACTTCAAATTCCTGCATAGCTCGGTTAATATGGGCAGGAGTGCGAGAATATAAGCC
>NZ_JASJFF010000856.1:0-3257 GCF_030065435.1 Microcystis sp. M53603_WE2 | reverse complement strand
TCCTTATCTGGCAAGAGACTTAATTGATTAGTTCGCTCTAGATAAAAAACAATTGACAAAAATCGCTAAATGCCTTTCTATATAAGGGTTCCATCCCTTATAACCCCCGTCCATTGCATAACACAAACCGAAGAGCCTAAAACTTCTTGGGCATTATCAATGGCTTCTTGATGGGTGCTGCCGTGAGTGCGAGCGTATTTTCCCCATTCGGGTAAACTGGCAATATAGGCATTATCTTCTTCAGACCATTGAATTAAAATGCTATATTTCATGATTAATCATCTCCTTGTTCTATGATTATTGATGATTTGGCTCTCTCGACTTATATGAGGTAAAATGTGATTATTTATTACATTATAGTGGATTGTTTCAGCTAATTTGGTGTATTAGAAAAATGCTATAAATTCTATAATCTAAGACTTTAAGCCGAAATCTAGGCTCTTCTCGACTTTGTGTGATAATTTTTGCTTATGGAATCGTGAAATGCTTATCGGGCAAGACTTTTAGGGCTATTTTGCGGATATTCTATCAGTATAGACCTCGTTTCCACACAGAAACCAGAAGAGCCAAATCTATTGCCCTATTTTAGTTGAAACAGTCCACTAGGAGTAGATTAGTTGATTAGTTGCTTACCAAATTACTGAAGAATAGAAACTAGCTATTTTTTGATCTGCGGTGATAACATTTGCTTTATCTCTTTGGGTGATCGCCACAACTACTCTATCTACCGGATCTCGATGTTCCCATTTTAACCTAACACTGTCGAGCCAAATTTCCTCATTGATCGGGATAATCCGAACAACATCAGATTTTTTTAGAGTTGCAATATAATCATCTATGTTCACTCCTAAATCTAATTTGCGGTTGTTAACCTTAATGGCTATTTCCCAGATTGCTGTTGATGGTACTAAACCATTTTTTTGCTGTTCCATCTGTTCACAAGCTTCCTTGGCTTTTTGAGAAAGTTTGTCGGGATCTAAACTCCACCAGATTAAGGCGCAAGTATCAAGAACAATTTTTATACTTCCGTCCATTCTTCGGTTGTTGGGGTAGTTAAATCTTCAAAATACTGAACCTTGCCTCGCATATTCTTAAACAATTCCGCCGTTGAATAACTTTTTTGATAGGGAGAAATTCTCGCCACTGGTTTAGTCCCTTCTGTCACTAAAATTTCTTCTCCTTGTAACTCCACAATTTGCAATAATTCTAGTAAATTAGCTTTTAACTGAGTTTTGTCAACAGTTTTCATAAAAAAATTTTCCTTGGTATCCTATTGTGAATCTAAATCTTCTAGCACTGGTGAGCCAAGGAAAAGGGAGACAACAGAAGAGCAAAAACCTGTACTCCCCCGCTCCCCCTCTCCCCGAGCAATGCTTCTCCCCGTGTCAGGTATCCGAAAGCCAGGAATTAACTAGGGTTGTAGGTCAATTCCTTGAGGCAAACCGTGCGCCCTGGCAAGGAGAAAAAGACTTTTGACCTGATTTGAGGTTCGTGCTAAAATCGGAGGGATTACTCTGCGTCGTCTCCCGCAAAAGGCAGTTCGTACCACTCTTCACAATTGCCATTCCCATCCTCTCCCACACAAAAAGTTCCCCAATCAAGTTGAGCGATCGCATTGCCATTACGAGAGACGGTAGCGGTATTTTCCCGTTGGACAGGAGCAGCATTGCGGGGTGTCAGTTTTTTAGTTTTCATGGGGTAAGTCCTCCATTATTGTTGTTGAGTTCAGTCATACCACCTTTTTTCTGCCGAATCAATAGTTTTTAAGTGAATTTGTGTTAAGTTTTTGTTAAGCTTAGATCAGCACTTGTCAATATTTTTGTGAGAATTTTAACCTTTTGATCCAAGATTCAAATTCGTTGTAAGATGATATGTAATCAGAAAGTTATTCTCATTATTTCTTGAGGTCTAAAAAGATGACAAGAGTTGTTACCCTAGAAGATGCCTTAGAGATAGTCAAACAGCTTTCTCCTCTAGACAAAGTACGTCTAATTGAAAAAGTGACTCCTGATATTAAACAACAGTTAGTGGTTACTACCCATCAACCTCGTAAATCTTTGCGGGGATTATGGCGAGGTGCCAACATCAGTGATGCAGATATCGCTGATGTAAAACAACAGATAGGAGCTAACTTTCCTCGTGAGGATATTTGATGAGTGATGCAGTGACCGATACTCATGCTTTGATTTGGTATTTAGAGGATAGTCCACGCTTGAGTTCTACAGCTAACCAAACATTTGAACAATGCGATCGCGGTGAAATTGTCATTTATATTCCAACTATCTGTTTAATAGAGATAATTTATCTGCAAGAAAAAGGACGTATTGCACCTGAACTAAAATCCCAATTAGATGCAGAGTTATTAGCTGGTAATAGTGGGTTTATCTTAGCTGATTTGACTGCCGAGGTTGTCAATGTTTTGGCGACCGTATTACGAACTGCCGTACCTGATTTACCTGACAGAATAATTGCCGCTACAGCCTTTCACCTTGGTTTACCGCTTATTAGTTGTGATAGGAGAATGCCTCTTACAGGTATCTCTTTAATTTGGTGATTTGCGATTAATTGAGTCAGTAAATTAGCTTTTAAACTGCGTCCATTGTGGGAACTGTAGTTTTTTGAAATACCTTCTAGGGATAAGTCCCCCTTTTGAAGGGTAGGGCTGATTCATTCTCCGAATCTAATTCTTTTTTTGCTACCTTTAATCGCTTATGAGGTAAGCAAAGCACGACGTTTTTAAAAATTTTCAGCTATGTATTTCGAGAAATCGACTAAAAACGTTGCCAGATAAGGACTTGAGAGAATGACATTTGAGAGAATGAAACGACCCTACCTTTTGAAGGGGGATTTAGGGGGATTACCCAATAGGATATCTAAAAATTATAGGTTTCGAGTTAGACGGGGTTTAATTGAATTTTGTCAACAGTTTCCATAAAAAATTTTCCCTTGTATTCCAATTTTTTATCGTATGTCAGCTACTTTAAAATAATAGTAGATCATAGATCTAATGAGAAAACCTCAACCCGATAACCCTGGGGTAGTAAGCTATTGGCAGGGGTTCATCTCTCGAAACAAGGTTCTAGCACTCATCCCCAAAAATCTAAGTCTCGTTTAGGTAATAAGCTTTTACGCATTTAAGTTACATTGACAGCATTACCCTTATTTTTAAGTTTTCTACTCCATTTAATAATCAATCCCCCTTCATTTAAAAGCTGATTGACTACTTTTTCCAGTTCTTCTTTATTTTCAAATTCTCG
>NZ_JASJFF010000379.1:0-1337 GCF_030065435.1 Microcystis sp. M53603_WE2 | reverse complement strand
TGAACGTAGAACGTAGGTTGGGTTGAAGCATGAAACCCAACGCCCGCTCATGTTACGCTACCGCTAACCCATCCTACAAATAATTGTGCCTCCCCACTTATCAGTTATCAGATGTGAGTTTTCAGTTCACTGATTACTGTTTACTGTTTACTGGACGGCTACGCCGTGCCTTTGGCAACACTGAAAAAAGCTCCCCACTTCCCCAATTCATAATTTATAATTCATAATTCCCACTCCCTTTTTTATCTTTTGACTTCTTATGACTATAATTGTCGATTATCGCTTTCCTCCCGCTATTAATGCCGAAAAACAGGCAAAAACGATCGCTATCGGTCAAACCGCTGGCACTTGGAGCGATCGCCACAGTCATCGTCAAGAGCAGCTGCAACAACACCTAGGGGAAGTGGTGGGGATCAGGGAGGAAGCCGACGGTTATAAGGTGGCTAGGGTGCGTTTTCCCCAGATAAACGTTGAAAATGACATCGCCAGTCTTTTAACCATGATTTTCGGCAAATATTCCATGGCTGGAGCCGGAAAAGTGGTGGGGGTGTACCTCCCCGAAAACTACGGCACAAAAGCCAAGGTGGGAATCACAGGAATTAGGCAACGTTTGGGGGTTTATGATCGACCTCTAGTCATGGCAATTTTTAAACCCGCTTTAGGACTATCGGCGCAAGATCACGCCGATATCCTGCGAGAAGTGGCTTTTGCTGGCTTAGACGTGATTAAAGATGATGAAATCATGGCGGATCTTCCCGTGGCTCCCACCCACGAGCGCCTAGATTGTTGTCGCCGGGTTTTGGAGGAAGTGCGGCAGCAAACCGGCAGAAATGTTCTCTATGCGGTCAATGTCACTGGAAAAGCGGACGAATTGCAGAGAAAAGCCCGTTTATTAGTGAAACATGGGGCTAATGCCCTGTTATTAAACGTTCTTACCTACGGTTTTTCCGTTTTAGAAGCTTTAGCCAGTGATCCAGCGATCGATGTGCCTATTTTCGCCCATCCTGCCTTTGCTGGAGCGATGTGTGCCGGTAGCGATACGGGATTAGCCTATTCTGTGGTTTTGGGGACGATGATGGCCCACGCAGGAGCCGATGCGGTGCTATATCCCGCCGCTTACGGTAGTTTACCCTTCGATCCCCGGGAGGAAGGCAAAATTCGCGATATTTTGCGCGATAGAAACGTTTTTCCGGTTCCCTCGGCCGGTATTCGTCCAGGTATTGTTCCCCAGGTCCTTGGGGATTACGGACGTAATGTTATCCTCAATGCGGGAACCGGAATTATGGACCACCCATCGGGACCGGCCAGTGGTGTGAGGGCTTTTTTTGAAGCTTTAG
>NZ_JASJFF010000464.1:0-1272 GCF_030065435.1 Microcystis sp. M53603_WE2 | reverse complement strand
TTCCGGGACTTTTTCCCTGAAAATTAGGTAATTTACCCGATGAAAATGGGTAAAACCCCACACCCCACACCCCACACCCTACACCCTGCCCCTAGGAAAAACTTTTTCAGCAGACCCTAATTAAATAGGTTTGTCCGGCGATGGTAACGGTGGCGATCGTATCCGGTTGGTATAAGCCAAAAACCGGCCAATTATTAATATTTACCCCTCCATCTCGATCGCTAGGGTCCAAACCATTACCTGGTGCGTTAAAATTTTTGGCTCCTAGGGGTACAATACTGGTGACTTGAGCGTTAGCAACATCGACTACGGCAACAGCATTATTTTCCTGTAGAGACACCCATGCAGTGGTTCCATCGTCGGAAACGGTGATGTATTCTGGTTCCACATCTTGGGCGACGGTTTTACCCGGAAAAATTCGCACTCCCGCTTGCTGGAGACTATCGATCTGACTATTAAAACTATCAAAAGTAGCGGTGTTGACCGTGGGATTGAGAATACCAGCACTAAGGTCAATAATACTAATCGAACCATCGGGATCGATCGCCCCTCTCGCTTCCCCTTCGTTAGCGACCAAAACCCGATTACCGTCAGGAGTAAAGGTTAACATATCTGGTAAAGCGCCCACAGTAACCTGACTCTGAAAGATACCATTAGTATTGAAAAAGACCACACTGCCGTTATTGGTAATCGGACTAGCTTCCATGGCCAGGGCCACGATACCCTTTTTGATGGCAACGCTGTTAACCCCCGCACCGTAGGGACTAAGATCGATCGAGGGTAAGGGAATTGGACTAGCGGGATTGCTGATATCGGCAATATCTAGACGATTATTGGGACCGATTACGAATAATTTGCGACTAGAGGGGTCATAAGCGGGAATTTCTGCCCCGAAGTTATTAGCAGCATTTGTACTATTGCCAAGACTGCTCAATCGGGTGATATTTAAAGCTGAGGCCGATTCGGTAACAATATTGATACTGCCAGCAATTGACAGCAAGGTTAATAAAAATTTCCAATGGTGACGATAGATAGGATGAATCATATTTTTAGCTGAAACCCTGCAAAAAAAGGCTAAACAATCGCATTTTTTCAGCCCCAAGTTAAAAGAAGATTAAACAAGAGGGAAATTAAGGATATCTTCAAAATTTGGACGAGAACAGTAAAAGCGAACTAGGAAAACGGGTTACTCGATCGATTTTTAGTTGAACGGCTCATTTACCGGAGTGATAACATGGTTTAGTATAAGCTCGATCAATATGGAATCAAGAC
>NZ_JASJFF010001340.1:0-2727 GCF_030065435.1 Microcystis sp. M53603_WE2 | reverse complement strand
GGCGGCTCCCCAGAACAGTCTCAGCCTGGAAGTTGGTCACTAGCTAGACACTACCTAACAGCCACAGGCGATAGGCTGAGAGGCCAGAGATGCTGTCGTGGCTTTCATCTTACCTCTCAGCGGTTTTTGAGATGTTGCGTTTTTACGAGTTCCGAAGACAACTTGATTATAAAACTCAGTTGTATGGTTCGGAATTAATCATAGCCGATAGGTGGTTTCCTAGCAGTAAAACCTGTTCCAATTGTGGGTACAAAAAAGAGTCTCTATCTTTAACTGAAAGAGTTTTTGAGTGTGAGCAATGCCATGTAGTTTGCGGTCGAGACTTGAACGCTAGTCTAAATCTAGCTTCTTTGGCGGTGAGTTCCACCGTGTCAGCTTGTAGAGTAGATAGTGCCGACACTACTACAGTGAAGCAGGAAGTTAACGTCAAATTTGCTCATGAGTAGATTTGAGTAAGTTTAACAGAACGGAACTGGTAGCCAAAGCCTCTATTGACACTCCCCGAAGCGCTCATGGGAGGGAGTGTCAACTCTACCAATCACCGCCGCCGCCACCCCCACCGCTACTGCCACCGCCGAAATCACCACCATCATAACCGCCACCACCATAACCACCACCATCATAACCGCAATAGTCGCTATTGCCGTTGCTGCCACCACTGCGGCCACCTCGACCATTGCCACCAACGGCACAACGAAAATAAACAAAATATAGAATTAACATCAAGGGAAAAGACACTCCCACCATCAGGATAGCCAAAACAAGATGAAGAATGGACATTGCGATTTGAGGCTTAAATTCAGTTTGTCGCAACCCATAAGCACTACGGAGAAACCCGCTCACAACTGTTACACCTGCTCGAATACCTTCTTCGTAGTTTCCCGTTTTGAAGCTAGGAATCATGTAGGTGTAGATAATATCCTTGACCTGAGCATCGGGTAAAAATCTTTGGACTCCATAACCGGTCTCGATTTCTACCCGTCTATCCTTGAGGGAAACGAGGATTAAAACCCCGTTATCTTGCGATTTTTTGCCGATTTTCCAACGATTAAATAGGGCTGTGGCGTAGGCTTTGGGGGTAGGATAGGGTAAGGTATCGGGGACGGTGACAACAGCAATTTCTGCGCCGGTTTCTACCTCTAATTTGGCTATGTCACCGGAAATTTGCGTAACACCCGCCCGACTTAAAATATTAGCTCGATCGCTGACCCATAATCCCCCGTGCGGATTTAGTTTCGGTATTTGTTCGATGGGAATAGCGTTGACTAAGGGGGGTAAAATAACAGGGGGAAGAGCGAACATTGTCACCAGAAAAATTCCTAGGGGCAAGGGGCGAATTTTAATCATTTTCCTGTCTCTCCATCGGTTTGTAGTCTTGTTTTAGCAATAATGCGGGTTTTCTTTAAATCTCCCTCGCTCAATTCTTCTCCCACCTGTAAACGGGTGGCATTAGTTTGGAGGACAGTGGCGGCGTTTTTTTCTCCCAATTGTAAGGCGGTTTTGGCGGCGGTTTGTAGCATGGTGGCGGCGGCTGCTCGATCGCCCTGTTTTAATTTTTCTTCAGCGATTTGGGTTTGACGATATTTGGCTAAAGTCAGAGTCGATTTCTGAACTTGCTCGTTTAATTGGGATTGATAGATAGCTTGGGAGGCGATATTAAGGCTAACAGTCGCAGTTTCTAGCCCTTTTTGACCAGAAGCGGGATCATCGTAGCGAATCTTCACCTTAGCTATGGTATGAGTACCGGGGGGAATTTGGTCGATATAGAGATTGAGGAGGATAATTTTTTCTTCATCTATCATTAAATCACCCAAACGGGTGATGTAAAAATTGCCCTCTTTTTGTAAGCTCATTTCTATAGTTTCTGGGGCAACTTGGGCGATGGGTTTTAAGTCGGCTAAATGAGTCCGAGCATCTAATTCTAATTGCAGGAAAGCGTTAGTTAACCGCACAGATTGCAGACGGTTAAACAGACGAGTAAATTCAATTAAAGCCTGTTCGGGTCTTTCGATATAGGATAAACTTCCGCCGGCGATATCGGCAATTTTTTCTAGGATATCTTGATTCCAATGATCGCCAAAACCGAAGGTATTTAAGGTGATACCGTACTCAGCCGCTACTGCGGCTAATTTTAAACAGCGTTGATTGTTTCCGTGTTCATTTTCACCATCGGTAAGCAGAAAAATATGAGACACATAACCTTTGCTGCCGGTAGAACTTTCTTGAATACCTAATTTTATCCCTTCATCGATCGCCGTGCCTCCTCCCGCTTGTAACTGTTTAATTTTTGAGCGAATTAAGGTCAGATCATCCTGTCGCGATTGGGAGGGAAGAATAACTTTAGCGCGATGATCGAAAGCTATCACCGAGAGACGATCATTAATACCGAGGGATTCTATTAAACTTAAAGCCGCTTTTTTGACCGTTTCTAGGGGTTTTCCCTGCATAGAACCGCTATGATCGAGAACTAAACAAAGATTAATCGGTAAATTTGTGTTGATCTGTTCACTGGTGGCGGCGATCGAGAGCATCAGTTGACGTTGACTGCTGCTTTGATTAGCATTGATATTACTGTCACTCAAGGCCGATTTTAGAGTTACCCGCATAAGAGTTTTTAATCGTGGTCGTTGATATTTATATTCTAATGAGTATAGTTAGATTTGTGCTTATTTTCTCGTCTGGCATCGAGTTAGACAAGTTGGAAACTGGGTGCATCTCATTTTTGTC
>NZ_JASJFF010001075.1:0-6564 GCF_030065435.1 Microcystis sp. M53603_WE2 | reverse complement strand
CGTGTTATGCTAACGAAAGTGCTAAGAAAATGCGGGTGTAGTTTAGTGGTAAAACCCTAGCCTTCCAAGCTAATGATAGGGGTTCGATTCCCCTCACCCGCTTAAGTTGTTGTGTATCATTTTGTCCTATAGGTCTAATAAAGTTGTTAAGTATTGCCCTTATCGATCGAGAGCGGGTTAGCTTGGAGATAGCAGTGAGCATTCAGCTTTAAACACTTAATAACTGCTAACCGAATCACTGATAAGGGGGTTTTTTCATGGCTTTTAGCCGTTCTAGCGGTATTTTGCTTCATCCCACCAGTCACCCCGGCCGTTACGGGATTGGAGAACTAGGTAGGGAAGCCTATCAATTTATCGATTTTTTGGCTCAAAGTGGTCAAAAACTCTGGCAAATTCTCCCTTTAGGCCCCACAGGGTACGGTAACTCTCCCTACATGAGTTTTAGTGCCATTGCCGGCAATCATCTCCTGATTAGTCTCGATCTTCTTCGGGAAAAAAACCTGCTTAGTGAGGCAGATTTCGAGGATATTCCCGATTTTCCCCTCGATCAAGTGGATTTTGATAAATTGATCGCTTGGAAAATTCCCCTACTTAGAAAGGCGGCGAGCAATTTTGTCAAGGGTTCTGACACAATTCTTTACAAACAGTTTGCCGGCTTTTGTGCTGGCAATGCCGATTGGTTAGAGGATTACGCCCTATTTATGGCCCTATCCCACGCTTACCCGGGTAAAGCATGGATGGAATGGCCGACAGAAATTCGCGAACGTCATTGGGGTGCGTTGGAAACACCGAAACAGGAGTTACAAGAGGAGATTTTTCTGCACAAATTCCTGCAATTTGAGTTTTTTGAGCAGTGGTTAGCCTTAAAACGCTATGCTAACTCCCTCGGTATCGAGATTATCGGTGATATCCCCATTTATGTCTCCCATAATAGCGCCGATGTTTGGGCAAATCCGCAGGTTTTCCGACTAGATACCCAAACCGGTAATCCCTTGGAAGTGGCCGGGGTTCCCCCGGATTATTTCTCAGAAACGGGGCAATTATGGGGCAATCCTCTCTATAACTGGGATTATCTCAAAAATACGGGCTTTGACTGGTGGGTACGCCGTTTAAAAGCGGTTCTTTCCCTAGTCGATATCATCCGTATCGATCATTTTCGCGGATTAGAAGCCTATTGGGCGGTGGCTTTTGGCCAGGAAAACGCCATTAATGGTCGTTGGCTGAAGGCCCCGGGTTATGATCTCTTTAATACTATTGGCGCTCGTTTAGGTAAATTGCCGATTATTGCCGAAGATTTGGGCGATATTGACCAAGCAGTCTTAGATTTTCGCGATCACTTTGCCTTCCCCGGGATGAAGATTCTCCACTTTGCTTTTGGGGGTGACGCGGGTAATCCCTATCTTCCTTTCAACGTCGAACGCAACTGTGTGATTTATACCGGCACTCACGATAATAATACCACTGTGGGCTGGTTTCAAGATAACGCCAATGACTACGAAAAAGCGCGACTTTATCAATATCTTGGCGCTCCCAGTGGTCAGGGAGTGGCTTGGGATCTGATTCGACTGGCCTATAGTTCCGTGGCTAATCAGGCGATCGTACCGTTACAGGATGTGTTAGGTTTAGGATCGGATGCGCGGATGAATACCCCCAGTGTCGCAGAAGGGAATTGGTCATGGCGCTATCGTCAGGAAGCTTTAACCGGAGAATATAGCGAGAGATTGCGAGATTTAGTCAATTTTTTTGGCAGAAATCGTTAAATAGGGTTTGCTGAAAAAGCTTTTCCTGGGGGCAGGGTGTGGGGTGTGGGGTGTGGGGTGTGGGGTTTTACCGATTTTGAGGGGGTCAATTACCTAATTTTCAGGGAAAAAGTACCTGAATTTTCCCCCCGATCCCCGCAACGGCTGGCACTTTTTGAGGAAAAAAAAGTCTAAAAGTCTTATCCAACAAGGTTTTTAGATTTATTCAGCAGACCCTAAATATCAACCCTTTTGTCGAGACGTTACCCCTAACGTCTCTTTTTGTCCGGTTAATGTGGGTGAGAATTTTTTAGCAATCTTTGCCGGATGCGATCGAGATTTTCTCGACTATTGACAGGTAAATGGGGTAAGGGTAATTCTAAATTGGGCCAATTACTCAAATCATGGCAGGGACAGGATAAACTCGATTGTCCCACCACTTCAATTGGTACGGGTATAGTACAACGAGCGCAGGGATGAAATTCCCATTGAGGGGAAAGTAAGTCTCGGATAGTTTGTTGAGTACCTTCTAGGTAACAATCGCCACTTTCAGGATCAAGCATTTTTTGCCAACAATCTTCAAACTCCGACGAATAGCGATCAGCATTGAAAATTGGCAGCGGAAATAGCATAGCTTGGTTTTTGGGACAAATAACTTTTTTTCCCAATTGAAACCAATGGGCGAGATATTTTTTAACTGCGGAGGTGTCTGACATATAGTTTGTGTGGAGGCTGCCCTGATTATTGCTCTTACCATCAATCCTAGCGTTAACTTCCGGTGTCGGACAGGTCTTAGGATGATTGATTATGTAGTTTAATAATTATTTTAGGTAACTGAGCATCTGCAGCTAGATTAATCCCAATAAACTCACCATTAAAGCTTTTTGGGCGTGCATCCGATTTTCCGCTTGCTCCCAGACTTTTGATTGTACACCCTCGATCGCCCCGTCGGTAATTTCTTCGCCGCGGTGAGCAGGTAAACAATGGAGAATAATCGCGTCTTTGTCAGCGTGACTCATTAGCTGTTCATTGACTTGGTAGGGCTGAAAAACGGGAATTCGGGCATCAGCGAGGCTTTCCTGTCCCATACTTGCCCAGACATCAGTATAGACCACCTGAGAGTCTTTTACGGCCGTAACGGGATCGTCGGTAATTAAGATTTTACTACCGGTTTTCTCGCCAATAGCTTGGGCGCTGGCGACAATTTCCCCATCCGGTTGATAGTTTGCGGGGGAAGCAACCCGCACATTTAACCCCATCAAAGCGCCACCCAAGAGGAGAGAATTAGCGACATTATTACCATCCCCCACATAGGTGAGGTTAATTCCCCGTAAAGTCTGAAAAGTCTCTTGGATAGTCTGTAAATCGGCTAATATCTGACAGGGATGTTCTAAATCCGTTAAAGCGTTGATAATCGGGATGCGGGAATAATTAGCAAAAGCTTCTAAATCCTCTTGTTTAAAGGTGCGAACCGCGAGAATATCGAGATAGCGATCGAGTACCCGGGCTGTATCTGCTAAGGGTTCCCCGCGCCCCACTTGGGTTACACTGGGATTAAGATCGATCACCTGTCCCCCTAACTGGTACATAGCGACGGTAAAGGAAACCCGGGTCCGGGTGGAGGCTTTATAAAATAGCAATCCTAAGACTTTTTTGCAGCTAGGGTTAAGAGTGCCAGCTTTAAGCTGTGCCGATAGATTGAGTAGGGCGCTGATTTCTTCGCTACTCATGTCGGTTATTCTTAAAACATCTCGTCCTTTTAAAGTGGCTACCATTGGTTTTTCTCTCGATAAACAGGGGTTTTGATTGGCTTTTATGGCAGTTAGCGGTTAGCAAAAATCTTGAGTAAAGACCTTATTATAATCCAGTTTTTTCGCTATTAGGCAATTTTTCCCGAAAATTTTCATTTTGGGGGATGTTAGTCCAGCTAACACCCCCACTTTTTCCGTTAAATTAGGTAGGTGTTAAAAATTGTCAGATTCCCCCCTTATCAAGGTGGCTCTCCCCGCCTATCGGCACCCCCCTTATCAAGGTGGCTCCCCCCGCCTATCGGCATCCCCCTTATCAAGGTGGCTCCCCCCGCCTATCGGCACCCCCCTTATCAAGGTAGATCCCCCCGCCTATCGGCACCCCCCTTATCAAGGTGGCTCTCCCCGCCTATCGGCACCCCCCTTATCAAGGGGGGCAGGGGGGATCAAACCCAAAATCTAATTTCTACTTAACTAATTTTGCCCCACACTTAGAACAAAAATTAGACGAAGGCGGGTTTTTGTGTCCACAATTACCGCAGATAATTAAAGCTGGGTTAGCCACTTCCGTCACCGGAGAAAGAGGAATTTCTCCACCGCTATCCAACTTATAGTTATGGATTAACTGCAAAATAACTGCATCTTCCCGTTTATATTCTGTATTATCTTTTCCTCCTGTCAACTCCTCGGAACGTTGTTGTAAATATTCGATAAAATTCCGATACAAAGCTTGTTTTTTCTCCGGAGTGGCCGAATCCTGTAACTTAGCTGTCACCTGACTTTGAATTTTTTCCTTATCTTCGCGACAAGCTTTTACTTCTAACACCTGTACCGCATCTTCCCAACTGGTGGCGATATCGACTTTTTTTAATCCCGTTGCGGTTTTAATTTCATAGCGAATTGTTTTCTCATTAGTGACTCGATTGACTTCTGGAAAAAGCACTTTTAAAGCCCGGGACGTCACCACCAATTGATAAATACTCGGATCTTCGGGAAAAACATCCCAGAAAGGAGGTTCCTTTTGGATATGCACGGGGATAGGTAAATCGCGATTTTCCCCCATTTGTTGGGCGCGTTTAGCGAGAATAAATTCTCCTTTCCAGTCTTGATAGGATTGCCGCAGTTCTCGCATTCCATCGAGACAGCGCAGGGAAAAACCGCCAATTTCCTGCACGAAGACAAGACGATGTTTTTCCACTTCTCCCAAGGGTTTAATATCGTCTTCGTTGGGGATAAATTCCCGCAGTTTCGGAATAATTTTTTGGGCTGCCGGGTTACTGGTATTTCTTCCTCCAATCAGGGCAATATTTTGATTTAATTGGGGTGTAAAACCCGCATCTTTTCCCCGCAAAACCGCAGGATTAAGCATAATTAGGGGTCGCGATTTTTGGTAGGCAATGCGAAGATTATTGATAATATCGGCATCGTTGTTATAGATTTTTAACAAGCGATCGCAAGCGGCTAATTCCTGCTGAATGCGACTACTAGCAGGAGCATTTTGTAGGAGTTGATTAGCTTGGTTTAGGATAACTTTTTGAAAATCACCTTGACGAATATCGGCAATCTCGGTTATGTCAAATAAACGCATATTTTCATCAGCGCGGCGCGTTTCTTTCCAGAGGAGGCTAGATTGCTTTAAAATCTCTTCTGAGAGGGGTAAACAAAGGTTATCCATACCCGTATCGTAGGCGTTTTTGTTACCGACAATCCCGGAGGCAAATTGTTCGATAAAGTCTTGATAAAGACCATTTAATTCTTGTCTGTCAAATAATTTAATCCCATTAATTAACAAAGCATCGGCACTATCAATCTGTTGGTTAGCTTGGAGATTAAATAGATCGCGACTTTGAATTAATTTCTGACGAAAGCGATTAAAACGGCTTTCTAATTGATTAAGATGTTCCAGTAAACGATTAATAACCTCTACTCCTGCACCTCTGGTTTTTCGTTGAATATTGGCCATTAAATAGCCTTCCAATCCCGTTAAAGCTTGTTCACAATATTGTTCCATCTTATCTTTTTTCGAGATGTGAATTTTATCTTTCAGATCATTAATTTCTGCTAAGGCTGTATCATATTCTCGTTGACGTTTACTTTCGTTTTGACTCCAAACCTGTTCTTGATCGCGACGGAATTTTTCCGCTATGTCGGTGAAGATTTGTCGTACTAAAACAATAAAACTCTCGGCAAATTTTACCCCACGGTTCCGATCCTCAAGGATATTATAAAACTCTATTTCCAGGGACTTTTTACCCCGTTGAATAATTTCATCCCGATTACTATAAATCTTTTTCAGGTAATCGCCGTGCAGCCGTTCATCGGGACTCAATTCTAGTAAATGATTGCGTTTAAATTCCTCGACTCTTGGTGTCAAATAATCATTAATAAATTGCAGAATTTTACCCTGTTCATTGCCTAAAATATTAACACCCTGTTTGGTACAAGAGAGCCAATTATCTTGATTGATTTCCTGACGAGTTTCGTTAGTCCATTGGGAGATTATGGCAATTAAAGAGCGATCCTTGTCGGCACATAAATCCATAATTAATTCCCCTTCGCTCAAGCGCATTTTTTTGAGGATATCACCTCTTACTAAGTCCAACATTTGAGCGGGTAAAATCACGGAATCATTCAGCCACCAATTAATTAAATCTTTGGCTAAACGTTCCGATAAGGAGGCACGAATTTGGGCAATAGGAATTTCAATAGTTGATAGTCCAAAACTCATAAATTGCTTAGGATAACCGCGACCCCCTGGGTCAGCTTGTGCCCAAGAACCCTTAATATTATCTCTAATGGAACGCTTATGAGGGGCAAAATCAGAGGTCATATCTAGAAAAATATTTTGGGCGATCATTTCCCTAATTTGACCGAGTTTAAAATCACCTTCTCCGTTTTTTGTCCCCACTAAATAGGTAAAGTCAAAGGGGGGTAATTTACTAACCACTTCATCGACTAAACCGCTGCTAAACTGTTGATGATATTCGGTTCTGTAGTCAGAAAAGTAATTTAATTCCATCAGGGCAGCGTAACCATTAGCCAAAACTCGATCGCCGACACTAATCCCCGCAAATGCT
>NZ_JASJFF010000947.1:0-1008 GCF_030065435.1 Microcystis sp. M53603_WE2 | reverse complement strand
GGCGGAAATGCTGGGGGTTAGTGCGGGTTTGGGCTATTATATTCTCGATACACGCGATCGACTCGCTTATTCGGAGTTGATGGCGGTGATTCTCGTTATTGGCGCGATTGGTTATCTGCTCGATTGGGGTTTGCGTCTGGCTCATCGCTCTTGGACGCATCAAGATTAGCCTATTGGTTCAACTATGTGGGAAGTGGGAAGTGGGAAGTCTTGGCGCTTTTCCTTAGTTGAAAGAGCGGGCCAGACGACTAACCCCAGTATGTAATAACTGTTCCAAACTTTGGCGATCGCTGATGGCTTGAAGATTGATCACAAAACAGGTTAAACCCAGTCCAAAGAGGATAAAAGTGGGGGCCATAACCACACCAATCATTAACCAGGTGGCGACGTGGAGAAACATGGTGATGGCGAACAACAAAGCTAGGGAAGCAATGGGGAAGACTTGACGGGTAGGACGACCGAAATAGAGAAAAAGAACGGTTAAAACGGTGGTTACTAAGTTAGCGGGTACTAAAAAGGCACAAATCGAGACGCAATAGTGGCGGGAAAATTCAGCGAGGGTATTAAAATCTATCATTAATATTACTTTACAATTGCCTGAGTCTTAGTACTCTCGATTGTAGCGGAAAATTTACTTGACATCCTCGCCGCCGTAAAACGGACGGCGATTCCCAAACCTCACGATTTGGGTTTCTGCTTCTTTCCCGAAGGATTTTTCGCACCTGCCTTAACAGATTTACTCTGTTCTGGTCTTATGGTCGCTCTACAGACTGACACCGCAAGCCCTGCGGCCAAAATATTTTTACTTGCGTTAATATCTCGGTCATGGTGCGTCCCACAGCTTGGACAGTCCCATTCTCGAACATTTAACGGCATTTTCAAGGGCAATATACCCGCAATTACTACACCTTTTAGAGCTAGGAAACCATCTATCTATTTCGATGTAATTTCTCCCATACCAACGGCATTTATAGGCTAATTGTCGAGGGATTTCTCCCCAGCTTACAT
>NZ_JASJFF010000423.1:0-1698 GCF_030065435.1 Microcystis sp. M53603_WE2 | reverse complement strand
GGCATCGACACCCCCCACCTCGATTTTGCCGCCATCGGGTTTAGCAAGGGTACAAAGACAGCGAATCGTGGTGGTTTTCCCCGCACCATTGGGACCGAGTAAACCGAAGATTTCTGCCGCTGCCACGGTAAAGGAGATATCTTTAACCGCTGCCGTCTGACCGTAGGATTTTTTTAACTTTTCGATCGCCACCGCAAGGGTCATAAGCTGATTTTCGCCCACTTGAGCGAGACAATTTTTTTGTTAACTTTCTCGGTCTATTTTAACCCAGATTCCCCACTTCAAGGGGAAACTCTCGGCTAAAATTGGGCGTTACTTGCGATTTTATCACTCAATCCATGCTTTTGGCGGGTTCTACCCCCCCAAACCCCAGCGCGCATTAGATTAACTGTCAGATGCTTACAGGCGATTGTGCAGATTTTTTGTACCAATTTAAGAGTCACTGATAATTAAACCTCTTGCATAATTAATTTTTCATGGTTCAAAAACAGCAAAAATAAGGATTAAATGGCATAAAATTTGTAAATAGACCATTTAATTGATTGTTATTCATTCTTAATTCTCCTGACTACTGACTACTGGCTACTGACTCCTAACCCTAACAACGATTTTGATTTCTGCAAGAGGTCTATTACTGCCGATAACCTAAAACACATCCACCCCCGCAAACCCTTGTATTTTGGCATTAGCGGCTTCCCCACAGCTGCGCGGGGTGGGGAATAATTTCCCCGGGTTAGCCAAACCTTTGGGATTAAAGCAATCCCGCACATAGCCCATAGTTTCTAAGTCAATCTCGTTGAACATAGCGGGCATATAACAATTTTTATCGATGCCGATACCATGTTCCCCCGATAAACTGCCCCCAACCCGCACACAAAGTTTGAGAATTTCACCGCCTAACTCTTCCACTTCTTCCCAGGCACCCTCCACCTTATTATCGTAGAGAATTAACGGGTGTAAATTGCCATCCCCGGCGTGGAAAACATTGGCGATTTTATAACCGTATTTTTCACTTAAAGCCTTAATTTCCTGAAGAACATACACCAATTGAGTGCGGGGAATCACCCCATCTTGCACAAAATAATTAGGGCTAATTTTCCCCGCCGCCGCAAAAGCCGCTTTTCTGCCCTTCCAGAGTTTAAAGCGGGTTTCGGCATCATTAGCCGTGGTGATATTTCTCGCCCCATTTTGACGGCAAATCTCGGCAACCCGATGTTTATTCCTGGCTACTTCTACCCCTAAACCATCCAATTCCACTAATAAAACTGACTCGGCATCCCGGGGATAACAGCCGGTAGCCACCACGTCTTCCACGGCGTTGATACTGAGATTATCCATAATCTCCATCCCCGCCGGAATCATTCCCGATTTAATAATATCCGCCACCGCTTGGCCCGCCGCCTCGATACTGGTAAAATCGGCCAGTAAAACACAGATAGATTCCGGAGTTTTCAGGATTCTTAGGGTGATTTCCGTGGCAATGCCTAAAGTTCCCTCGGAACCCACAAATAAACCGGTTAAATCATAGCCCGGTTGTTCCGGTACCGCACCCCCCACATCGATAATTGAACCATCGGGAAGGACGATTTTTAAGCCCATAACGTGATTGGTAGTGACACCGTATTTTAAACAGTGAACCCCGCCGGAATTTTCCGCCACATTACCACCGATCGAGCAGATAATTTGACTAGAGGGATC
>NZ_JASJFF010001170.1:0-2056 GCF_030065435.1 Microcystis sp. M53603_WE2 | reverse complement strand
TCTTGTGGTACATCGCTTGGTACAAAAAACAAGGGCAACAAAGCCTGAAACGACCGACTCCTGACGACCGGCTACTGACTCCTACCCCCAGGAAAAACTTTTTCAGCAGACCCTACTTATTTAACCCCCAAAAAAACTGGATGTAAATCCAGTTTTTCGGGTTCCTTGTTTTTTGGTTCATGAATAATGCAGGTTAGGGCTTGCTGAAAAAGTTTTTCGTGGGGCAGGGTGTGGGGTTTTACCCATTTTCAGGGAAAAAGTCCCTGAATTTGCCCCCTGATCACTCCCATGCCTGGTACTTTTTGATTGACAAAAAGTCTAAAAGTCTTATCCAACAAGGTTTTAAGATTTATTCAGCCAGCCCTATATAACTGATTACTGATTACTGTCGCGGCTGCACGGGGAAACCTTGACGCTGAAGCATTTCCGCCGCATCTTGGCCCGGTTGATAGTTGATGCCGAGGGTAGAGGTGGCCGTATCTTCGATGATTTTGGGAGTGAGGAGAATAATCACCTCCGAGCGATCGTTGCGATTGGTACGACTGCGGAATAAAGCCCCTAAAATGGGAATATCCCCTAAAATAGGCACTTTTGTCTCAGAACTCTGTTGGCGCTCTTGGATAATGCCGGAAAGAATTAAACTCTGTCCATCCCGGAGACGAATTAAACCAGAAGTCAATTCCCGACGAATCAGAGGGGTAAGGGTGTTGACTGTTCCACCACCGCTATCAAATTGAATTGGAGACCCCGGAGAGCCGATGGTAGGGCTAACCGACAGGGAAATAAAGCCGTTATCATCCACCTGATCGATGTTTACCGCTAAAGTTAATCCAGCATCGGCCAGTACAGGGACAGTGGTGCGTTCGCCACTGAGAGGATCTACACTTGTCTCCACACTTTCTAGCACTTTCTCGGTGAGCTTAACGGTGGCCTGTTGACCTTCCTGCACCACTAGGGAGGGATCGGTGAGAATCTTGGCATTTCCTGTCTGAATTGAGGCTTGCAGGGTCATCAGGAATTTTTGGGGATACTGGAATAGGGTCGGGGGTTCGTATTCATACTCTATTATTCCCGTCTCTGGGTCAATATTAATATCACTCAAACCGGGTTGAAAGGGGTTAACAGTGCGACCAAAACTAGGGCGCGAGTAGGGTGTTAGACCCCCTAAAAAGTCATTCGGTCCCTGGTTAACACGGCCAAAAGGAGCGCCATTCTGAATGTCAATAAAAGGTTGAATTTCTGCTGTCCCCGTACCCGATATGATATCGAAAATCGGCACAACAGGCTGTGCAAAAGCCCCCGGTCTGCCTACAGTTGAGCTACTAGGTGGGTTCATATTACCAAAGTTCAGCACTGCCGCCCCGTTATCTTGAACAAAGAAACCATCGTTAAAACCGAAGGAAAAACTACTGTTAAAACGGTCTGTATTGAGTAGGTTGACATCGATAACTTTGACATTAACTACCACCTGACGGCGACGGGCATCTAGTTGGGTTAATAAAGAGGTGGCGATCTGGACTTGCCGCGCTTCGCCGATTAAATTGATAGAATTAAGGCGCTCGTCGGCGGCAACTCTTAAACCAGTTAAAAGTAAGGCAGCTTTTGAGCCTTTCGTTTCTTGGGGGGCCAGTGGCTCTAGGGTGGGAGGAACATCCCGGCGACCGATGACTCGTCCGGTGAGGGGATCGACGATATCCTCGGTTTGGGTAACTAAACGCTGGTATTCTGCCCCTTGGGTAGCGAGGAAAGTGGCGGCGGCGACAGATTTAACTTGGTTGAGACGCAGGGTGCGGCTAATCAGATTACGAGCGCCTTGGGGTAATTGCGCCCCAACAAAGATAGTTGTACCCTGACGGTTGGCCTGGAGTCCAGAAACTAACAACACGGCGTTAAAAATGCTTTCCACCGATTCGTTAGTAAATTCCAAGGAAACTGTCTGAGAGGTGGCGTTAGTTTCCCCCTGGGCGCTGGTGAAAACGACGTTATAACCGGCATAGTTAGCAAGGGTCATTAACACTTCTCTAGCGGAAGCTTCCCGGAGTAAAACACGAGGTAC
>NZ_JASJFF010000235.1:0-2581 GCF_030065435.1 Microcystis sp. M53603_WE2 | reverse complement strand
GTGGGGTGTGGGGTGTAGGGTGTAGAGTTTTACCAGTTTTGAGGTGGCCAATTACCTAATTTTCAGGGAAAAAGTGCCTAAATTTCGCCCCGATCACTCCCATATCTGGTACTTTTTGATTGACAAAAAGTCTAAAGGTCTTACCCAATAAGGTTTTTAGATTTATTCAGCAAGTCCTACATAAATACTAAAAAATCAACAAAACCCTTAGGGAGCGTCTCAGAAAAAATTGAAAAGAGGCTACTGGGTACATTTTTCGCTTGAAAATGTCTGTACCGTTGACTGTATCTGGAGTAGAGCGATTCCGTAGAGTTGGCTGTATAGTGATCGCTAACCAGATTGTAACAGATAGTGTGATTAATCTCTAGAGTAAGCGATTTCCTCTGTAGCCATGTTTTTGCTGGTTTTCTGCCCCGAAACAAGCTATAATGGTCGAGGGGTCAAATTTGAAAATTTTTGCCTCAAACCCTATCTGCGTAAGAACTTCAGGATTTGGCATCCAGTAGTTCATTGGTATTGTATTGCTTGAACTCAGGCTCTGTAAGACTTTTAGCCATAGCTAGTATGTTTATACGGAGGAAGTCCAGTTATCCATGACTACAATGCACAGCAAAGCAAAGGATTAAGCCCCCATCGCTACTACCGAATCACCCCCCTCTTAGGCTTCGCAGAACAACAACAGGAAGCTTATGCTTTGAAAGACCCCTAGTGGCAGTAGGAGAAGATTCTCCCACTGCCGGCAAACTTAAATGATCTCTCAATCTAGATCACTACCACTGGTCTGGCGGCAGCAATGTTGTAACCACTCAGTTGAATGATCGCATCACTAGCGGCTTGGAAACCGGCCGCTCCATTATTGAGAGCGATAAAAGTACCACTTTGACCTGTCACTTTAAAGGCCGCCGCCGTGTTAGCAGCAAAGGCCGCATTAGTCAAGACCAACTGAATCGCCGCTTCGGTTAAAGCAGTAGCTGTGCCTTTCGATGCGGTCAAAGTGATTGGTGCAATAGGCGCAGGGGCATTAATGCTATCAAGACTAGCACCTGTGCCATTGTAGCCTTGAATAACATCAAAGCCACTCAGCAGCGAATCACCGAGGGAATTGTAGGTCAAAGTATCCAATCCCGTGCTTCCCGTTAGGGTATCTTTGCCAAGACCGCCTGTCAGGTTATCATTACCCGCTCCACCGTTGAGATTGTCATTACCCGCTCCACCATCGAGGGAATTAGCCAGAGTATTGCCGATGATGTTGTCGTTGAGGCTACCACCAATAACATTTTCAAAAGCAGTGGCACTAGCTAGGGCGAGAGTGAGATTTCCGGCGGTGACGGTTTGGGCGACGGTACTGCCGAGATTGAGGTTGATGGTTTTAGCTGTGGTCGCCGCAAAGTTGAGGGTATCGATTCCAGAGGCATCAATTAGGAGGTCGCTATTCAAGACCAGATCCGTGTCGAAGAGGTAAGTGTCGTTATCGGCCCCACCATCGAGGGTGTCGTTGCCGCCTAAACCGCTAAGGGTGTTATTACCTCCCACTCCAGCCAGGGCATCGGCAAAGCTTGTCCCGACCAAGTTGTTATTAGCTGAGTTACCATCATTGTCAAGAATGGTGGCCGTAGCCGTGTCGGGTCCACTGATAGTGTAGCCGGCGGGGGCGGTAATTTTGGTGATGATCGTTTCACTGGGATCACTCAAGAGGTCATCTTTGGTGGGCAGAGTGATGGTAGCTGTGGGGGAAAGTGCCGCAAAGGTGACGGTGTTAGGAGTAGTGCCTGTATAGTCAACACCTGGAGTCGCTGTCCCCGCTAGGGTGTAGTTGACGGTTAAGGCACTGGAGAGGTCGCCGGTACGGGTGAGGGTAAAGACACTGCTTACTGAACCGGCTTCGTTACCATCGGTGGTTTTCACCAGAGTGAGGATGCCAAGGTCGTCATCGATGATTGTCGCCGTCGCCGTGTCAGGTCCACTGATAGTGTAGCCGACGGGGGCGGTAATTTTGCTGATGATCGTTTCACTGGGATCTACCACACTATCGTCGATGGTGGGCAGAGTGATGGTGGCTGTGGATGAACCTGCCGCAAAGGTGGCTTGGCCTAAACTGGGATCATTGTAGTCGCTGCCGAGGGTAGCAGTACCCGCCAGGGTGTAGTTAACCGTTAAGGCACTGGAGAGGTCGCCGGTGCGGGTGAGGGTAAAGACACTGCTCACGGAACCGGCTTCCTTACCGTCGGTGGTTTTGGCGATCAAGATTGATTTTGTCGTAATCCCCCCATCACCATAGATTTTGACATCATCAAGGTTCCACGAACTTACTGTAAATACATCAGAACTACCAACATTGAACCCGAAACGAATTTGAGTTGAGGCACTCTTGTAGGCACTAATATCAAATTGTTGAGGGGTCCAAGCGTTATCTTGGACTCCTGGAGCCTCGTCGAAATTGTTAGGCAAAAGATTGACCCAGCTAGAACCGTTGAATATCTCAACTTTGTTCTGCATATAGGGAGTGTAGTCACTATTGAGCCAACGGGCAAATTCAAAGAACAACTGATTGGCCGTGCTGGTGTTGATAACCGGACTGGTT
>NZ_JASJFF010000631.1:0-3280 GCF_030065435.1 Microcystis sp. M53603_WE2 | reverse complement strand
GATAACTGATAACTGATAACTGATAACTGATAACTGATAACTGATAACTGATAACTGATAACTGATAACTGATAACTGATAACTGATAACTGATTAGGTTTTTGTCCTGAGACTTTGGGCGCTTAGATAAAGTTGCGTCCATTCTTTGACCACTTGTGTGCGTTTACAGTTTAATTCGCCAGCGATTTCCTCAAGGGTTTTACCCGCTTTTAAGCCATCGATAACGCTTTTACCCGTGGGAGAAAGGGCAGCATAGAAACTTTGCCATTGACTGAGAGTTAAGCCAAAATTATGCTCTTTCGGGCTGATTTGTAACCATTCACTGATTAATTCTGTCCCTTCCTTGAGGGCAAAAACCTTAATCGCATGATAGCCAACTTTTTCCCGGAGACGATAAATCCGTTGGACGGGAATATTCATCGCCAAGGCGATCGCATCTTGGCTTTCGCCCCCTAGATAGAGGTTAAACCAAGTCACCGCCTCCGGACTAACATTTTCCTCTAGATACTTAGCAAAACTCTCTTGAACTTTTACCCGGAGAATTTGCGCTTCTTGGCAAGTGCGTTCATCTTCGTAGGTAGCGATCGCATTTTGATCCAGTAAACTTAAGCTATTTTCCCCCTCATCGCCACTAATTTCATCGGAGAGAATCCGGATCATTTCTTGCCGCGGCACATTAGTGATACCGCTTCTCGATTGACGACGGAGATAATTAACAAAACGATAGGCTAACAGGGGTTGATTGCGGATCGGACGCAGAGCGTATTCCTCTAGGGTGGCTAACAGCAGCTGATCGCGAGTAGCTTGATCGGTGGTACAACGAGCGATCCATGCTAACTGGGATTGCAGATAGCGATCGCTATTTAACATCTCTTGAATAATTTCTTGCAAGACATCGGCCACCGCTTGCCGACGATCGCGACTTAAGGAAACCCAAGTGCGAATTTTTTGCCGGAGAGTGACACAAGCGCCGAGACGATCGATCAGGTTACGATAGCCGCGGGTGGGACTAACTTTGAGATAGCGTTGCCGTAAAATTTGCCAAAGATAGACTAATCCCCGTTTAGCGATTTCTAAATCTCTCTCATCTAAATTTTCCCAACGTTGGCTATCTTCACCGAGTAACCAATTGATAATGGTATCCCGTTGGCGATCGGTTAAGGAATCCTCTGTTTGAGAGAGGCGATCTTGCCATTGTTGCCTTAACTCGTCGATTATTGTCGTCATCGAAAAATTGAGTTCCAAACCCCGTCTTTTGAGGACGGCTTTAGTTTGAATATTAGCGCATTTACACGATATATGCTAGAACCTGAGCCATGGAGAAAGCCTATCGCTACCGATTTTACCCAACACCCGACTAGAACGAACTAATCAATTAAGTCTTTTGCCGGATAAGGATTTAGGGCGATCTCGAAGAGTTCCGCTTTGCGGTGCGCATCCCTTCCTAGGGTGTGTTCCCTGAAAACATGACAATTTCAAGGTTAACCAATATTTGGGAACGCACCACCCCTACCATTTATAATTGGGGAACATTCTCCTGTTCATAATTTTCTATTAATATTCCCAACATTTCCATTAAAGAAGCAAGAGGATGATTTTCATTTTCCCCTATTTCATCTATCAAATCATCTAACATAATTACTAATTGTTCATATTCTGATTCGTTGCGAGGGATAAAGAGTATTTGCTTTAAGTTTGTCCAGGCTTGCCGTGTTTTTTATATATCTATCGTCGGCATTTTTTTACTCCTTCCATTTGTTTTTGTCCTATTCAGCATGAGCCTGTAGGGTGCGTTCCCTCAAACCATTGTGGCTTTAACATTAATTTGTATTTGGGAACGCACCACCCCCAACGCTTACTCCCTATTGGGTTTCACTATCATTCAACCCAACCCACAATTGCAGGGTGATTATTCTTTTAATTGTCAGCATCAGGATTTTCAGGTTTGGGGGACTTTCAGGATGGTTTAGTTGAGCGCTGTGATTGATTTGCTGCTCAAAACCTAGGGCTATAGGTGAGAATTTTATCGAAAAAAATCGGGTCTAAAACCTCGCCTTTTAAGGCGAAAAGTTTTGGGAGCGGGGCATAAATCCCCGTTACAAAAACGGCCTCCTGCCCCCTGCCTCCGTTAATAATCAGTCCCGAAAATATTCCCGTTAATTAGCTTTAACTTTCTGCCCGATTGTATCGGCAGTGGTAGTGGAAACCATGGCCGCCATAACTTGTTCCGGGGAAACCGTAAAAGGCAGACGATGAATGTCCGAATTAGGCTGACAGGCAATTGCGGCCGCGTGGCGCAACTGGGCCAGGGAAACATCTCTTAATCCTAAATCCTCTAGGGATTTCGGTAAACCAATTTGTTCATAAAACTGGATTAGTTGCCCCCGGGCCGATACTGCCAATTGATTACCCAAAACTATTTCCTCTAGACGCAATTGGGCGAGAATGCCGTAGGCGACTTTTTCCCCGTGCAGGGCATGATGGCAAGCGGGAATATGGGTTAAACCATTATGAATTGCATGGGCGGCCACGGTACGACAATTAGCACCCCCTAAACCACCAATTACTCCGGCTAATAAAACGGTGGCATCTACCACCTGTTTCCAGTCCTCCCCGCCGATATTTTCCAGGGCTGCCGGGGATTTTTGGAAAAGAATATCCCGCAAAACCCGGGCCTGTTGGACAGCGGCAATGATTAAGGTTTCTGTGCAATGACCGCTACTGACGGAAGCTTCGTACCATTTAGCGATCGCATCGCCAATACCGGCGATTAAGGTTCTTTTCGGGGCAGTTTGGATAATACCGTAATCGAGAATTAATAAATCCGGACAACGGGCTAGGGACAGATCGTAAAGAAACGCCCCCGCATCGGAATAAACGTTAGATAGGGCCGTCCAAGCGGCACAAGTGGCCGCGGAGGTGGGAATCGTGGCGATCGGCAAATGGCACTGATGGGCGAGTAATTTGGCCGTATCGAGGGCCTTGCCGCCACCCACACCGATGATAAAATCTGCCTCATGACTCTTGACAGATGCCTTTAAATATGCTAAGGAATTTTCCGAACAATCGGGGGCGTAACTGTGATAGCTAGGAGTGAGATTTTTCAGGGGAGATGACAAAAAAGCTAAATTGCGATCGCCGCCCACCACGAGGGGACGTTTACCCAAATCCGCTAATTTGCCGGTGGATTCTTCTAGGGCATTGTCACCCCGAATCACTTGTGCGGGGGCGATTAACAGGGGCAAAACAGCGACAGCATTGGACATTTTTTGACAACCTC
>NZ_JASJFF010001078.1:0-3497 GCF_030065435.1 Microcystis sp. M53603_WE2 | reverse complement strand
GGTGCGCGGTCAGGCGGGTTATATTGGCGATGATGGCGTACCCCGGCTCAATGTGCTGGATTTACAGAAATTAATTCGCTCCATCCCCAAGGTAGTTATCGCGCTGGTGGCAGGTTATGCGGTCGGGGGCGGTCATGTTTTACACTTGGTTTGTGATTTAACCTTAGCAGCGGATAACGCCATTTTTGGCCAGACCGGTCCGAAAGTGGGCAGTTTTGACGGCGGTTTCGGCTCTAGTTATCTAGCCCGGGTGGTCGGTCAGAAAAAGGCTCGCGAGATTTGGTTTCTCTGTCGGCAGTATAACGCCCAACAAGCTTTAGAAATGGGTTTGGTTAACCATGTCGTCCCGGTGGAGGAATTAGAGCGGGAAGGGATTAAATGGTCCTTAGAAATTCTCGAAAAAAGTCCCTTGGCGATTCGTTGCCTAAAATCGGCTTTTAATGCTGATTGTGATGGTCAAGCGGGTTTACAGGAGTTAGCGGGCAATGCCACTTTACTCTACTATATGACCGCCGAAGGAGCCGAAGGTAAACAGGCTTTCCTCGAAAAACGTCCCCCCGATTTTAGTCAATATCCTTGGCTACCCTAATCAGTTATCGGTGAACAGTAATCAGTGAAAAGAAAGCAGAAAACCGCCTTGTAATACTGCTCACTTAATACTCCCTACTCCTACTGATCACCGATCACTGATCAGCTATGCTAGTTTAGAGAGAGTAGTTAGGTTCGGTAGCAGCATTGGTTTCAAACAGAAGTGGTTTTTCCCTGATGGCCTTGACTGGGTTGTGTCCGATCTCCTTCTCGAAATGGCTGTGATATTGGGAGACAATCCATGACGATTTACGTTGGTAATCTGGTTTATGACGTCACGACAGATGACTTGAAAGAGGTATTCGCTGAATACGGCACAGTTAGTCGCGTTTACTTGCCCGTAGATCGGGAAACGGGTAAAATGCGCGGTTTTGGTTTTGTGGAAATGTCCTCCGATGAGGAAGAAGCAAAAGCGATCGAAACTCTTGACGGGGCCGAATGGATGGGACGACAGATGAAAGTCAATAAAGCTCGTCCCAAAGAAGATAATTTTGGCGGTGGTGGCCGCGGTGAGCGCAAAAATTTCGGTCGCCGCGAACGTTAAAGAGATTCTTGGAAAATTGCAGAAGCGGTTATTTTTGATAACCGCTTTCCTATGGATAATTAATCAATCTGCGTTTGTTTTCTAACATCCTAATACTCCATAGGGACATTTCATCGTTTTGACGAAAAAAGCTAACGGACGCGAGGATATCCGTTCGTCCATAGATTTTGAGAATGTTATCAGGGAAAATCAAGATTTGATTCGCACCCACTCCCGCCTACCTTATTTGTTCTAATTTTCCCATCATCATCCAACCGCTGCCATAAACTTTGACAAAAAATGAAGATAGCAATCATCACAGCAACTCCCCAAAATGTCAAGCGCGGAAGTGGTACCTTCGTCACCAATATCCATCTGACTAACGAGTTGCGCTCCCAGGGTCATGTGGTTGATGTCTTCTCGCCGGCCAAAGCATCGGGGCCGTTAGGTTATATGGCTCATCGCTTTCTTTGGAATTGGCGACTCGATCCCCGTTGTTTTGACGACTATGATCTGGTGGTGGGTTACGATATGGATGGTTACGCCATCAGCGATCGCCTGAAAGTACCCTTTATTGTTTATATTCTTGGTATTATTGCCGATGAGGCCACCTTTGAGCGGGGTTGGGTGCGAACTTCTCTAGAATTGATGGCAAAAGCCGAGAAAGTGAACGTCCATCGTGCAGATCTGGTCATCTCTATCAGTGAATATTCCCGCACTAGACTCAAGCAACTTTATCAGTATGATGGCAATATCGAAATTGTTCATTCTCTAATTGATCTCAAAGGTTGGGATGCAGCGGTAGCCTCGGTCAAGTATGAGGAAAAAAACCGCGAGCAGAGGAGGCCGACTGTGTTTTGTGTCGGTGTCCAGTATCCCCGCAAAAATGTTGCCACTTTGATCCGCGCCGCCGCAATTCTCCGCCGTCAAATACCCGATGTAGAGGTAAGAATTGCCAGCAAAGGTCCTGAATGGAATAATTTACGCCGTCTGGCACAAGAACTCAATTTAGAGCAAAATGTTACTTTTCTCGGCTATCTTTCCTATCAAGAACTGATCCAAGAATATCTTGATTGTCAAGTTTTTTGTTTACCTAGTCTGCAAGAAGGATTTGGTATAGTTTTTGCTGAAGCTATGGCCAGTTATAAACCGATTGTCGCCAGTCGTTCCTCCTCGACACCGGAGTTGATTGAAGATGGTGTACAAGGTCTATTAGCCAACCCCTTAGATGCCGAAGATTTAGCCAGTAAATTAGCGGAAGTGCTTCTCAATCCAGAAAAAGCTCGTTCCTTAGGGAAGGCAGGTAGAGCGAAAGTTTCAGAATTTGATGCCCCGATTATTGCCCAACGTTTCAGTCAGTTATTAACCAATTTTCTGGAAAAATAGATTAACTTTGAGAATAAAAGTTCAACCACTAACGCACAGCGTATAAATGGAAAATATCCACGAATGTCAAAGGTAGTAATTCTCTTTTTTCTAGTTGAATTTTGAAGCCATTGTCTGCCAGCATTTGGCTTATTTGCTTTAAGCGTCCCTTTTGATCGTGAATTTCAGCCACTATTTGCTTGATTTTCGGCCAGTCTTTAGCTTCGATGCCTTGAAATACTTCGTATTCTTCTCCTTCCACGTCAATTTTCAGTAAGTCAATGGAGTCAATACCGAGTTCATTAATTACGGAAGATAGAGTTCTTACTTCACAGGCTACTTGTTCTTTTTCTTGGAAAAACTCTTCAAACAAATTTTCTATTTTTTGGGAATTCTGATCGACTTGAATATCTTCTAATGCAGCCAAGGTATCCTCTGGCTTTGTGGTTGAATTAGCAGACATATTGGGATAAAAAGTAAAGATTTTTGCTGGGTTATTCTCTGAACTTAATCCACAGTTAAATAAAACAACATCCTCTAAAGAATGCAAATGAATATTTTTTTGCAAAACCTCAAAAGTTGGCTTGATTGGCTCAAAGGCGAAAACTTTTGCTGTTGGTTCAACTCCCTTGACAAAAATAGAGAATAGACCGATATTAGCTCCAACATCAAAGATCACATCGCCTTCTTTGATGACGATATCATGCCCTTCATATTGCCTTTCAGTAAATATTTCCGAAAAAATGTATTCTGTTTCCTCTTTGCTACTACTGTAGTAACATTCCAATCCATTAGAAAAAGTAATTTTTTGGGCAATCACCGTTGATGTATGTATAGTTGCGATCTGGGACAAAATTATATTAACACCATGAATGGCTCCCCGTCAAGAATGAGGTAAGTAGTCATGCAAAATTAATTACCCAAATAAAAAATTAAGAAGTATAATACATAAAAAAACGAAGCAGCAGGAAAATACAATGAGATTGATTAGAGACCTAAACCCCGAGAGCCAGAAAATGCT
>NZ_JASJFF010000731.1:0-4692 GCF_030065435.1 Microcystis sp. M53603_WE2 | reverse complement strand
CTTTCCGAAAGTCCTTGACTTGTTTTAGTTTTTCTATTAAGCTCAACATATCTTTCAAAAGTTCGCGTTCACTTCTCATTTTACCTGACAGTGATCGCTTTTACTTTTGATATTCTGATGGGAGAATGAAACAGCCCTACCCTTATCAAGGGGGGCAGGGGGGATCGAACCTAAAATCCATTTTTAATTTAATTATAACCAGCTACTTAACAGATAAAAGTTGCAGACAGGATGCAGGTGATCGGTTACGCTTCGATATACTGGCAATAGGTGGCTGGTTGGGGAATTGGCAGCCCTTGCTCTTGTAAACCATCCAGATGAAATTGAATTGCTTCTTTCATATTTTCTGTGATTTCCTCTAGGGTTTTACCGGTAGTAACACAACCGGGTAAATCGGGAACATAAGCGGAATAGTTATTTTCAGCTTTTTCGATAATAATCGCATAACGCACGATTTCTATTCCTCAATTATTTGATTTAATTTTTCCTTGAAAATCGTTGCTATTTCTTTATAGGACATCGTTTGAGGTGCGGGATATTTAAACCCGTCTTTTTTTCGGCTTAATAATACTTCTAGTGCTTCACTAAAAATAGCTTCTTCATTTCGATGTTCCGAAAGATACTGACGGAGTTCTGCGTTAGTCATTTCCGAAGGTGATTTTTTCATAATTCAAAGTTCCAATTCCCCTGTTCATCGATTAAAATGATTAGAAAGCAATTGACAGATAAAGATAGCGGTATTTTTCTATCAAGGAAAAGTTTTGTAAATTTCTCTACGATGTGCGACCCGTTGACAGATGATGGTTTGATTGGGTTTATCAATAGTCAGGCCAATCCTATAATCTGCAACTCTAATTTTATATTTATCTTTATGTCCTTTCATTTTATCGAGATAGCCTAATTCAAAAGGATTGTCAGTTTCTAATTCGGAAAATACGATCAACTCAACGCGAGATTGTATGTCTTTTGGCAAAGAGGCTAATTCTTTTAAAAATCTCTTTTTGTATTCAACCTTCCACATTTTTGTTTTTAAGCGATTCTAAATATTGTAAGGCTTTTTCTTTGTCTAGGATTTGATCATTTTCAACTTCTTCGATGAGTTTTCCCAGTCCGTAATCCTCTAGGATTTCTTCGATTTTTTCAAATTCAGCAATGGGAATCTGAACGGCAATCGGCTTTTGATCTTTGTCTAATACATAGCTTTTGTTAATTTCTAGCATTTGGTTCTCTCAATAGTATCATTTTCGCTATTTTTTGTCATGTTTTGGGCGGTATTTAACCGAACTAATTTTCTACCACTTTTCGCTTGTCTCTCCCTCCAATCGGCGCAAATCGCTTTTATATCGTAGTTGAAAGACTTGGCGTGTTCTTCTCTAATCTTATGAATTTCTTCGAGTATTTCATCTTCCCACATGGCTCATTCTCCCATTAACTCGTAAGGTGTACAGATTAGCGGTAATTTGTAGCCGAAATCCGCGCATATATTGAGAAGTTTTTTCTGAATTTGAGCATTAGTAATATGTTTACAGTTCCATGTTAACAGATAAAAGTTGCGGACAGGATAAAGATAGCGGTATCTTTCTGTTAGGTGTTATATTCTACAAGTCCTCGCGGGGAAAAATACGCAAAATGTCACGAGCAAAACGAGAACTAATCCCAGGCTATTCCTATCATATAACCATTCGCTGTAATAACCGAGAATTTCGCCTGACCCGTCTAGAATGCCGACAGGTATTACTCTACGCTATCAAAAAAGCGATCGAAAAGTACGGATTCAAACTCTACGCGCTCTGTGTGATGAGTAACCATATTCACTATCTCATCGAACCGAAAGACGCGGAAGACTTACCCAAAATTATGCACTGGTTGAACTGGTACACCGCCATGTGTTTTAACCGAATGCTGAATCGAACTGGTCACTTCTGGGAGAAACGCTATCACAGTAGCGGTTTTCCCACCACGGATACTAAGCGAGCGCTGAATACCCTACGCTATATTCACGCCAATCCGAAGGCTGCGGGAGTCCAAGTCGGATTCTTCTACGATTTTAGCGATTACGGGGTCTATGACCGACTCGGAGACGATGGCTTAACCACTTGGCATCCTGCGTTTTTGAGTCTGGGAGAAACCCTAGAGGAATGCGCGGCCAAATATCGCGGATTCTGCAAGAAATACCGGCCGCGACCGAAACCGGAAACCCGCAACCACTGGGGAAGTAAGCTACTCGCGGGGATAAAGCCGAAGAAAAGGTCTAAAAAATCCTCTCCGGGCCAATTGTCTCTCTGGTGGGAGGAATGGGAGGAAGTCACCCCAGAAATTCTCGCGGTGGCGGATCAGTTCGTTTTTGCCAACGCCTACAACCCCCGCGTCGCCGGGGACATACTACAATCATGTCGCAGACCGGACGGGGGGCCTGGGTGACAGGTATCGAAAACCAAGAACCCGCAAGGCTTCGTGGAAAATCAACCCGATACAATTCTTAAAAATTGGCTGTAACCTTTATATGTTACATTTTACAAGTCTCGACGCGAGAGAAGAAATCCCTCACTCCCTACCCCCTCCCCCATCACCCACCCCACTTCTCCAATCAACTCTTCCCACGCATGGCTAGACGACGTAGGGAGGTGTCCTAGGGGTGCTTTTAGGTCAAAAGTAACATATCCGTAGTATATCCAGATATTATTCACTCGCCAGCCTACTCTATCTCCGAAAGCGTTCCAAACTCTTTCATTATACTCCCGCGTCCCACCGAGTTCGCGGTAGATTTTCGCCTGCACGGAAAAACCAAAGCGACCGCCACTATATTTAACCCATAATTGGTCAATGGTTCGCAAATCCTCGCAGGGAAAATTATCGATATCTTCTACCCGTAGCCATCCCTCTTTTGTTCGGTTAGCTACCTGTAGCATCACTCTTGCGGTTTCTTCGTCCGCTTGCTTCCATTGCTGCCGTTTTAATAAATCCTCTAAGTTCCGATAATCGATTCCTTTGGCACTTTTTAGTTCGATTTCTTCCAGTTTCGGTGCTGCGGGTTTCGGGGTTTCTGTTATCGTTTTCGCCGACTCGCGATTTATCGGTTCCGTTTTAGGGGAAGGTGGGACGGGTTGTTGTGCTAGTTTCAGGGTAATCCGGTCATAAACTTTTAAAACCTTCGGATTCGTGGGGTCTAAGGCTAATACTCGCCTCATTAACTGTTTTGCTTCTTCTAGTCTCCCGTCACCTTCTAAATCTAACGCTTCCTCTCGCAGTAACGCGATATCGGTGATAGTTGCTTGTTTCGGTAACAGAATCAGATGATTCTTGTAGTTTGGTTCGACGGTGGAGTGGGGAGTCTGCGGGGGTTTGTTGTATTGTCGGTTGATTTCCGGAACTCGATGGAATAGATGATTACAAAGTCTCTCCACCGTCGCGCAATTCCTTTCCCCCTCAATTCGCAAAGCCTCCAGAAGCGCGTAGGTAAACGAACTCATTCCCAAAGCGGGAATTTGATAGGATTCTTCCCCCGGACTACAGGAAGCGATGGTAATCACTCCCTGTTGGGGTTTTCCTCCCGCGGATTTATTGCCGAATCGCGTCTCGTTCCGGCAAGAGTCCAACAACAGAATGATATTATCCGCGCCGCATTTGCGTAAGCGTTGGGTGAGATAGGTGAGAGAAATGGTGGTATCTGGGAGCAATTGGGAGTGTCCATCGTGGGGAACGAGGTAATCCTGTTCCTGATGTCGTAATCCGTGGCCACTGAAGAAAAACCAGAAGTTATCCCCCGTCTCCAACTGCGGGGACTCGAAAAATTCATGGAGGAAGATTTTTAAATTTGTGGCGGTGGGTTTCGTTTCTAGAAAAGTACCGCTAGGCGTTTTAATGGGGTCAGAATCATCGGTAAAGAGGAAAACCATGTCAAACTTGGCTTCTTCTTTACAATAGCGAAACATAGCCTTCGCGTCTTCGATGGCGCAATCTAGCTTGTTAAAGTGTCCCTGTTTATAGGCTGTAATGCCGATGATAAATGCCCAGTTCGCCATTAGTCCGCAGTCGGTGTGTTTTTCTCGTCTCGCTTGAATTTTAGGGTTAATCCGCCTTTAGTGCCGGTCTTAATCCCCGTCCCTAACAATTTTACTTCACCTTCTCCGGTAATCTCTACGCAAAGCTCTACTTCATCGAGTTTAAAACCGGTTTGCTCGTTGACCTGTTTCTGTGCTTGATTGAAGACTTTGCCGATAAGCTGGAGAAAATGGGAGAGTTCTGTCTCTAACTTCTCTATGCTCACTTTTACGCCGCGAGTCGCAGCTTCGGTGATAGTTTTCCTCGTGTCCCAGGGATTGTCATAGGTGTCGTTTCCTTTCGCATCTTTATCGGGGGTGACGGGGGTATCTTCTGCGGTGATAATCCAAATAGTTTCTTCTGGCATAGCGCTCTCGTTTTTCGGCAATGGTTCTCCTTTATTATTCTAGTTACCCATTGCTAACTCACCTATAGAGATAGGGGTTAATAGTCCCAAAAAAGGGGGTTTAAATACCCCCAAAGCTCATAAGTTTTATGTTTTAGAGTATTGGTTTTAAACCGTTTCTACCAAGGGACGGGTTAACTTATCCAACTGTTGGGTTAACAGACTCAGGAATAAACCCACATCGGTGACGATACCCACGGATTCTACGGAACCTCGATCGCTTAATTTTGTCACCACGGCCGGGT
>NZ_JASJFF010000995.1:0-6107 GCF_030065435.1 Microcystis sp. M53603_WE2 | reverse complement strand
TAATCGCTTCTCTGGCTGTGGGGGAAAGAATAGCGATCGCTAATAATTTACAATTGCCCAAAGATACTGTGGAGCGTTTACAAAAACTAGAAGTTATGGAAAGGGAGATTAGCAATAATTTTGCTTATGATCAACCCATTAGTCAAATTGTCAGCTTTTTCAATGGTTATAGGGTTCCTAGTTTGTTACTGGTGGCGGTGAGGAGTGAAACTAGGATTCGGGGTTTAATCTGGCGATATTTAACTAAATGGTCGCAGATTGAGGCTCCTATCGACGGCAATGACCTTAAAGCTTTGGGTTATCAACCCGGTCCCCAGTTTAAATCGTTACTTGCGGCGGTTTTGGGGGCGACTTTAGATGGAATAGTCAGCAATAAAAGCGAGGCTATGGCTTTTATTGCTAGTTTAACTAAGTCAGCAGATTAGGTATCGGCTGCCCCTTCATTTTCCGAAGATTGTCTTTGATCGCTGGAATAACCGCCTCTACCTCCTCTGGTGGTGGTACGATTAGAGGCAGCCCGGAATTGACGCGCGTAGGCGCGGTTGCGTTCAGCTTTTTCTTTTTTCAAATTACGACGTTTAGCCACAAGAATCTCCTTGGGATATTAGATAGACAAGCGGGGAAACGAGCGCTCGCTCCCCCTATTGACATTGACACTCTCCGCCCTAAAAGTGCGGAGATTCTTGGGCTGAATCCTGCCTCCACTAGCAACGCTAATTTTGGTCTTACGGTTTCATGTCTAGTCCGACTACACCGATAAGGCAAGCACTCTTATGGACTACTCCCCAAGCGTAAATTTCTGTGTGTCCCACAGTATTTAATTGTTTTGCGTTCTTACAGTTTGGACTTAATTGAACACCATTGACTGTTAGAAATTTTGAGATGACGGAGTAGGAAGTTTAACCTGCTTCCTCACGTTCTCACGGTTGGCAACCTGGAGCTATTCTCGCACAAAGCCGTCCTAAAAGGACGGGGTTTTCAACCCAAATTTCCGATCACCTAGAATGGTTACGGTCGGGGATTAGTAGCGACGCTCCCGATTGCGATCGCCGCCAGCACCGAAGGAAGATCTGGGTTCTTTTTCACGAGCTTGATTGACTTTTAATTCTCGTCCCATCCATTGAGCGCCGTCAAGAGCGGCAATAGCGGCCGATTCTTGCTCTGGGGTTTCCATTTCCACAAAAGCGAAACCGCGTTTTCTTTTCGTTTCCCGATCCATGGGGAGGTGAACGCGCTTAATTTTACCATATTCGGTAAAAACCTCAACTACGTCGTCTTGGTCAACCTCGAAGGGGAGATTACCAACATAAATTGACATAAAACCTATCCTTGCACAGATAAAAACAACAGATTTGTAGAGAACCAAGATTTCGGGAACTAGCTGAACCAATACTAAACAGAAACGCTTTGACCATTAATACTGACAACGAGCCGCAGTGCCGACTTTTATTCTCAATTTCCATCCTAGCACATAGCTATTAGCTTTTATCGATTCTGCCTGTCTCGCCACGGGAGCGGATAAACTAGACTAGAATGCTGCCCTATAAAATGCCCTAATTATGAGTTTATCCCCCCATCCGCTCGAAACTGCCCTAAAAACCCTGGAAACTAAGGCCGAGGATTCGATTTCTGGGGTGCTTTCCCCACCTGTTGCCGAGAAACGGCAACAAGAGCCGGACTTCCTCCGGCAGTGCGTAGGATGCTCCCAAGAGGGTATCCTCGCCATACCCTCACATCTGGGTACAGTAATATATAGAACTCTATTCTTAAGGCCAGATGAGTGCTTCCTCCTTCGACTATAGAATGATCGATCCCATTTCTGGGCCGATCGATCCCAAAAAACAAGGGACGTTACGCCATTGGGGAAGTCATCCCTATTTTACCCGGCGCGCTTGGAATGTGGTACAGGAATATATTAAGCGTTTTAGTCAGGTGGGAGATGTGGTTTTAGATCCCTTTGGGGGATCGGGAGTGACTGCGGTAGAGGCTCTAGTTTTAAAGCGAAAGGCGATTTACTCGGATATTAACCCGATGGCTGGTTTTATCTGCCGCAATATCGCTGTTAGTCCCGTTAACATCGATGATTTTCGGTCTGCTTTCGATGACATCGCCAGAAATTGTCAGGAAAAGATTGAGGAAGTTTATCGAATGTCTCCAGAAGAAGCGGCGGATTTAGAGATTCCCTATTGGTATCCGCAAGGGGTTCGTTTACCGAAAAATGCGGACGCAGAATCTGTAGAAAATTTGTTTACCAAACGTCAATTATTTTCCCTTTCTCTAATTCTCAACCAGATTGAATTAATCACCGATCCGATCATTAAAGATTTAATGAGGTTTACTTTCTCGGCAACTCTCAATAAAACCAATTTAACCTTTAGTTCCACGAGAGGAAGAATAAAAAGCCGGGGAAATAGCGGAATTATGCGCTTATATCGCTATTGGATTCCTCCTCAAACTATCGATCTTAATGTCTGGGAACAATTCGAGCAGAAATTTAAGGGGACGGCAAAATTCAAGATCGAAACTAATACAGTAATCGGTGATTTTTATCAAGAAAATTTTTCAATTTTTGATTTCTCAGCGACGGACTTAACTGGCATATCGTCCGAATCCGTGGATTATATCTATACCGATCCTCCCTACGGACAACATATTGCCTATTTAGATCTCTCGACTATGTGGAATGCTTGGCTAGGATTTGAAGTGAGCGATAACGCAAGAGAATTGGAAGCGATCGAAGGAGGAGATTTAAAGAAATCGAAAGAAACTTACATCAATTTGTTATCGAATTCCATTCGAGAAATGTTTCGAGTTTTGAAATTTGATCGCTGGATGAGTATTGTTTTTGCTCACAAAGATCCCGCCTATTGGGATGCAATCGTTAAATCTGCTCAAGAAGCTGGTTTTGAGTATGTAAATTCCTCTGTACAACATTCTACTACGCCCTCATTACACAAAAAGAAAAATCCTCTGACTGTCCTATCGGGAGAGTTAGTTTTAAACTTTAGAAAAGTGAATAATCCCAAAACAATCGCCATCAGTAAAGTCGGGATCGATATCCTGCAAATTATTAAAGAAGTGGCCGAGATGACAATCGTTAAAAGTTCGGGTGCTTCCACAGAAGATATTTATAATGCGCTCATTCCTAAATTATTGGAAAATGGCTTACTAACCCAAGTCAAGAAACAAATAGATGATATTACTCCTTTGTTAAAAGAGGAATTCAACTTTTCGGAATTAGATCATCTCTGGAGAATTCGTACAAATACGAAAATCGGTTGCTTTATTCCGCTAGAAGATCGAATAAGATTTTATCTCTTGGATTTTCTAACTGCCAAAAAACGACAGGGAAAAGTAGCAACTTTTGATGAAATTATTTTTGCGATCATGCCTAACCTGATCAACGGGACAACACCAAGCGATCAATCGATTTTAAAGGTTTTAGAAAAGTTAGCTTATTCTCCCGATGGTCGGCACTGGCAACTAGGGCAAGAAGAAGGTCTTCAGCTAACTCTCGATTTAAATATAGAGCCAATTTCTTCCGTTTTAACTGGTTTAGATTTTCCCAAACAAGCAGATAAAATTCCTCACGATCAAATTATCTACGCTCTGGCAAAAATTGCTATTGCTGTCGGATTAAAGCCTTATATTGGCAAAAAAGAACAATCTACAGGTTATTGGAATGGAGAAGCTTTTAAAGATATTTCTCTAGAAAAATTACCGATCGATAAATTAGGAAAGTGGGACAGAGATAAAATACAACAGATCGATCTCATCTGGTTTAATAACTTAGGCGATGCAGTGTTCGCTTTTGAAGTAGAAACCAGTACACGGATCACCACAGGAATCGATCGCTTTATGGAATTACTAAAAATTTATCCAGAACTGGCAGGAAAACTTGTGTTAATTGTTCCACCGAAGCGAGTCAACAAACTGAAAAAAATTCTTAAAGATTCCCACTATATTGGACATCCTCTCTATATGGAGAATAAATTAGTCTATAGTTTTTCTAATCAAATTGCCGAAGTTTACCAGAAACTCTCCTCGTCAACTAAACTAGAATTATCTGCGGTTTTTGCCTCGATCGAGTTCATTTTAAAAAAACCAGAAATCTGATGCAATCAAGAGAAGCTGGTTCCTATTGAAAGTTCTAGGTTCGACGAGGCACTCATGCAATAAGCTCCCATTTGATCAGAGGGGACAGGGAGCGATGAACATGATACAGCAAACCATCTCAGGGAATCGTCACCCCGGAAAGCAAATCGCCCCTGCAACTGTCTCCCCAAATTCCCTCTCTTGATAAACTAGACTAGAATGCTGCCCTATAAAATGCCCTAATTATGAGTTTATCCCCCCATCCGATCGAAACTGCCCTAAAAACCCTGGCAGCGAAAGCGGAAAATTCCATCGAACAAACAACAACCCTAGAAGACTTAGAACAGCTAAGGGTGAATTATCTGGGTAAGAAAGGAGAATTATCGCAGATTTTACGCGAAATGGGCAAATTAAGCCCCGAAGAGAGACCGCGCCTCGGTGCGATCGCTAATGAGGTCAAAGAATTAGTACAATCGCTGCTGGAATCCCGGCGAGAAAGTCTCCAGAATGCCCAAATTAAGGCGAAATTAGCGGCGGAAACCCTCGATGTCACCCTACCTGCTCTTAGCCGTCCTTTAGGGCGAATTCACCCCTTAAATAGCACAGTTGATCGCATGATCGATATTTTCGTCGGTCTGGGTTACAGCATCGCCACCGGGCCGCAGGTAGAAACCGATTATTATAATTTTGAGGCTTTAAATATCCCTGCTGACCATCCGGCCCGGGATATGCAGGATACTTTTTTCTTGAGGGATGGTCGTTTATTGCGGACCCATACCTCCCCGGTGCAGATTCGCTACATGGAAAGTCACGAACCCCCGATTCGGATTGTGGCCCCGGGCCGGGTTTATCGTCGCGATACCGTGGATGCAACCCATTCCGCGGTTTTCCATCAAGTGGAATTATTAGCGGTGGACCGGGGATTAACCTTTACGGATTTGAAAGGAACAATTAAAGAATTTCTTAAGCAAATGTTTGGGGCCGATTTACCGGTTAAATTCCGCGCTTCCTACTTCCCTTTTACCGAACCCTCGGCCGAGGTAGATGTGCAGTGGAAAGGCAAATGGTTGGAGGTGATGGGCTGTGGTATGGTGGATCCCAATGTCTTAAAAGCAGTCGGTTATGACCCCCAAATCTATACGGGTTTTGCTGCTGGTTTTGGCGTGGAAAGATTTGCTATGGTATTACATGAGATAGACGATATTCGCCGTTGTTATAATAGCGATATCCGCTTTCTCCGCCAATTTTAGGGGGATAAAACCGATGGTCATGAGTGAAGATTTAACCAAAAAAAGACTCCTATCCGTGGCTTGTCATGCTTCGATATTTTTGAGTGCTACGCTGGTATCGGTGGGGATTCCCTTAGCTATTTATTTCATTTCTGATGATGAAACGGTGAAGGAAAACGCCAAAGAAGCTTTAAACTTTCACCTGAATATGTGGTTATACTACCTAATTGCCGGGATTCTAGTTTGGGTTTTAATCGGTTATTTGCTCTTACCGATTCTTGCTGTGGTGAATATTGTTCTCCCCATTCTTGCTATCCTGCAAGTCTGGAACGATGCTTATAAGGTTTTCCGTTATCCTTTTATTTTCCGGGTTCTGTAATCAATTATCGGGGTTGAAACCTGTTCAACCCTTTTTTAGTCCTATTCCCACTAGAAAAATAGCCTCTGGAGTTTATGACTAAAATTGTCATCATCGGTGCGGGGATAGTGGGGGCCACCATTGCCTACGAATTAAGCGCCATCGAAGGATTAGAAATTACCCTCATCGATGAAAAAAAACCAGGACAAGGAGCAACCGGGGCAGCTTTAGGGATTTTAATGGGTATTATCAGCCATAAAACTAAAGGTAGAGCCTGGAAACTGCGGCAAGAAAGTTTAAAACGTTACGAAACCCTCCTTCCTGAGCTAGAATCCCTCACCGGACTGACTATTCCCTGTAACCGTGATGGTATTGTCCTACTGCGATCGAGTGCCGAAGACGAAGAAAATTGGCGCAAGTTAGCC
>NZ_JASJFF010000552.1:0-2522 GCF_030065435.1 Microcystis sp. M53603_WE2 | reverse complement strand
TATCCAACAAGGTTTTTAGACTTTTTCTCCCTCAAAAAGTGCCGACCATGGGAGTGATTGGGGGGAAAATTCAGGGACTTTTTCCCTGAAAATTAGGTAATTTACCACCTGAAAATGGGTAAAACCCTACACCCTACACCCCACACCCCACACCCTACCCCCACGAAAAACTTTTTGCCGCAAACCCTAAATAAGGGTGTGTTACTAGGGGCTAACACACCTAAAATCTGGAAATAATACCGCTCAAGCTTTAAAATTCTCGCTCGGAATTAGCCTCACTATCGCGTTTAGAACCGAGTAAATCTAATTGATCAACGAGAATCACCGGTTTAGAGCGAGCTAATCCCGTGTTTTTGTCATTCCAGGTATCCATTTTTAAAGAACCTTTAATCCCGATTAAACCGCCTTTTTTCACATAATTAGCGGCCACTTCCGCCGTTTTGCCCCAAATTTCCAGATCGAACCAATCCGGCTGATCGCTATTTTTAGAGCGACGATTAACCGCTAAAGTGAAAGTACATAAAACCTTACCGGACTCGAAATACTTGGTTTCCGGATCTCTCCCCGCTCGTCCCACCAAATGAACCAGATTTACACTCATGGTCTTAAATCCTCAATTTAGTACAATAGTATGTTTATTTTAGCCCGAAACCCTGACTTTGACCGGTGGCCAGGGAGAAAATTAGGGGCAGGATTTGCGTCAATCTGGAGAGAAAGAAGCGATAATTAACTAGACTTGCGAAACAAAACCTAATAAAATCCAAGTCGATTCGATCGAAAGTCTAGCTATAGCAACGTTGTTATCAGAACAGGAGTGAAAACAAGTGGCGGGTTTTTTTAGAAGACTAGGCTTATCAAGGGACATAGGTATAGACTTGGGGACAGCAAACACCCTCGTTTATGTATCAGGGAAAGGCATCGTTTTAGAGGAGCCATCGGTAGTGGCGATCGATCAAGATCGTAACCTGGTCGCTGTCGGGAAGGAGGCACAAAAAATGCTCGGTCGGACTCCGGTCCATGTCACCGCTCTGCGACCCCTGCGCGATGGGGTAATCGCCGATTTTTACAGTTGCGAGATCATGTTAGCGGAATTCATCAAACGAGCGCTCGATGGCACGATTGGCAATCCCCGCATGGTGATCGGTGTTCCCAGTGGGATTACCGGAGTAGAAAGACGCGCGGTGGTGGATGCGGCCAAAAATGCCGGCTCGCGAGAAGTGGGGTTAATTGATGAACCGGTTGCTGCGGCCTTGGGCGCCGGTTTACCCGTCTCGGAAGCGACGGGAAATATGATCATCGATATCGGTGGTGGCACGACGGAAGTGGCGATTCTCAGTCTCGATGGGACAGTGATCAGCGAATCCGTCCGTGTGGCCGGGGATGAACTCACGGAAGCAATTATCGCTTATCTAAAAAAAGTCCATAACCTGATTATCGGGGAACGCACGGCCGAAGATATCAAAATTCGCCTTGGTTCCGCTTATCCCTCCCCCGAAGATGAATTTCCTCCTCTGGAAGTGCGGGGATTGCATCTTATGTCCGGTTTACCCCGCACCGTGACCATCAAAGCGGAAGAAGTGCGGGAAAGTATGGATGAGCCACTTTCCGTGATCGTTGATGCGATCAAACGTACCCTAGAAAAAACTCCCCCCGAATTAGCGGCCGATATTATCGATTGCGGCATCATGTTAGCGGGAGGAGGTGCTTTATTACGGGGACTCGATCGCCTAGTCAGTCACGAAACCGGTATCGTTACCCATGTCGCTGAAGAGCCCTGGCTCTGTGTTGTCAAAGGCACGGGAGAAGTGTTAAAAAATCAGAAACTCTTTGAGCGGATCGTTAATGAAACAACTCGCAATGTCTAAAGGTCACTAGGATCGGTTAGCCGTTAGCTATCAGCAGCGGAAAAATACACGGATTCTCACTCTACACAGCCAAGAGGTTTTAAATCGCTCATGTATTCAGCACGACGAAAATGGACACAGCAGGGATGGCGAATTTTTCTGCTCGCTGCCGCTTTGGGGGTAGCTTGGTACATTCGTACCTATCAAAGTGGGGCGATTTTAGAATTGTATGGTTTATTAACCCGCCCTTTTCAGGGAGAGGAAACTAATCTGCAAGAGCAACTTCTGGCCGATCAACGGGTGCGAGAATTACAAAATCGTTTAAGTGAAGTCGAATATCAAAATCAACAATTAAAAAAACAGCTTGGTTATTATCAAACCCAGAAAAAACCCCTGATTTCTGCCCCAATTATTGGCCGCAGCGCTGATGATTGGTGGCAACAGGTAATTATTGGTCGGGGTAGCACCGATGGTGTGCCAGTGGGTGCTTCGGTGACGGGAATTGGTGGTTTAGTGGGACGGATTACGGAAGTTACCCCCCACACCAGCAAAGTTTTATTGGTCAGTAATTCCCAAAGTCGCATCGGAGCAACGGTGAATCGTAGTCGGGCCATGGGTTTGATTCAAGGTCAGGATTCCCAAGTCGCCACCCTGCGCTTTTTTGAAAAAGCTCCCGAT
>NZ_JASJFF010000185.1:0-1045 GCF_030065435.1 Microcystis sp. M53603_WE2 | reverse complement strand
TCAGGCACTTTTTCCCTGAAAATTAGGTAACTGACTACCCCAAAATCGGTAAAACCCTACACCCTACACCCCACACCCCACACCCCACACCCCACACCCCACTTCCCCAGATATTGCATGGGTAAGATGCAAAAAGAAAAAAAACTGCAGCCAAAAAGGTGAGATGGAATACACTAAAAGTATAAGGTTATCAATTTTGCTATTTTTCAAGTTGCATCCTAGGCAACAGAATTGCAATTATCCCTCTAGTTAGAAATTGGACGGTTTGCCCTGTGGTTTCATCACTTCCCAAGCCCAATGACTCTTTAACAACGGTTCCCCAGCGTTGTTCTGGTGCTTATGCCTTGATGGACAGTCTCAAACGTCATGGCGTTAAGCACATCTTCGGTTATCCCGGAGGTGCGATCCTGCCCATCTATGACGAACTCTACCGCTTTGAAGAGCGGGGAGAATTACAACATATTTTAGTGCGCCACGAACAAGCGGCCGCCCATGCCGCCGATGCCTACGCTAGGGCCACCGGCAAAGTGGGGGTCTGTTTCGGTACTTCCGGCCCCGGGGCGACCAATTTGGTGACAGGCATCGCTAACGCACACATGGACTCCATCCCGATGGTGATTATCACCGGTCAGGTGAGCCGGGCGGCCATCGGTTCCGATGCTTTCCAAGAAACCGATATTTATGGTATTACTCTCCCGATTGTTAAACATTCCTATGTGGCTAGAAACGCCCGGGAAGTAGCGAGAATCGTCGCTGAAGCCTTCCATATCGCCAGTACAGGACGACCGGGACCGGTTTTAGTCGATATTCCCAAAGATGTCGGTTTAGAACTATGCGATTATATCCCCGTCGAACCGGGAGATGTGAAACTAACCGGCTATCGTCCCACGGTTAAGGGCAATCGCCGTCAAATCGAGGCCGCTTTACACCTCTTGGAAACCGCCGAAAAACCCTTACTTTACGTTGGTGGAGGTGCGATCGCAGCTAATGCCCACGCCCAAATTGCCGAGTTTGCCGAGCGTTTTCAGTTACCCGTCACCACCAC
>NZ_JASJFF010000889.1:0-2497 GCF_030065435.1 Microcystis sp. M53603_WE2 | reverse complement strand
TACTGTTTACTGATTACTGAACTTGGTATGGTTCGCTCGGGGGGCATAAATCGACTAAATCCTTATCTGGCAAAAAACTTAATTGATGAGTTCGTTCTAGTTCAAAAACAATTGACAAAAATCGCCAAATGTCTTTCTCTATAAGAGTTTCATTCCTTATAACCCTGTCCGTTGCATAAGACAAACTGAAGAACCTCACTGATTACTGATTACTGTTTACTGATAACTGAAAAGTCTTCATAATTCCCAAAAAAACAACCCGCGGCAGTTAACCGCGAGTTATTTTTGGTTAAAATCGGATAATTACTGAACGGTAATCGTTCCGACCATACCGGCGCCGCGATGGGGTTCGCAGTAGTAGGTGTAAGTACCCGGTTCGCTGAAAGTGCTTTCAAAGGACTCACCAGCGGAAAAAGCCAGACCTTTATGGGATAATTTAGCAGCTTGGGCTTCGGGAACCTTGGTGCTATCGAAAACTATGTTATGGGGAGAAAGTTTGTTATTGACCCATTTCACCGTATCTCCTGCTTTAATAGTGAGGGCGGGGGGATCAAATTGTAGTGTACCTGCATCACCGCCCATCTTCACCGTGAAGGTTTCCGCAGCAGCGGCGGCAGTGTTGAAGAAGAAGCTAGAGACGACTAGCACCAGGGTAGCGACCAATAAACCTAATTTTTTCATGCTTGTTAATCCTTTACACGAGGGAAGATGACAAGTTTGACAGCCTGTCTTTTGACAAAAAAGTAAAAGTTTGCTTTTAACTGTCCCATTGATTAATTCTACACCAAGTTTGACAGCTTGTCTTTTGACAAGAAAACCGGTTTTTTCTGACCATGGTTGGGGAATTTCTTAAGAAATAGAGGAGAACCTATCGTGAAAAGACTATTAATTTCCCTGTGCTTGCTCTTGGCTGTGGTTACTTTCGGTATGGCTCGTCCCGCTTTAGCTGATGGGGCTTCGATTTTCAGTGCTAACTGCGCTTCCTGCCACATGGGCGGTAAAAACGTGGTTAATGCCGCTAAAACCCTGAAAAAAGAAGATTTAGTTAAATACGGCAAAGATTCCGTTGAAGCTATCGTTACCCAAGTTACCAAAGGTATGGGTGCGATGCCTGCTTTCGGTGGTCGTCTCAGCGCTGAAGATATCGAAGCTGTAGCTAACTATGTCCTCGCTCAAGCGGAAAAAGGCTGGTAAAAGTTAGTTATCGGTGGCGAGTTATCCGTTGTCAGTCTGGTAAGAATTGTAGCGATCGAAATTCTTGGGTCATTTGCTGGCTTAAAATAGCTAATGGTTCATCTCGGGACAAGGTTGTGAAATTGCGATCGTTTTTCTATATTTTAGGTGCGACGGTAATCATTCTCCTAGTAGTCGCTACAGCCAGTTTTGCTTGGATTCTCGCCGATAGTCCTCTGTCTTTGCTCAAAGGTGGGGTGCTGCGGGAACCGGCGGCGGCGATTTTTGTGCCGAAACAGGCCCCGGTTATGGTATCCTTGCTGGTCAATCCCGAACGTTTAGAGTCTTTTGGTCAATTAATCGCTACACCGGCTAATCGACGACGTTCCCACCAAGAAATTAAGGATTTAGAAAAAAGTCTGCTCGGTAAAACGGGATTAAATTATCAAAAGGAAATCAAACCCTGGTTAGGGGAAGAAATTACCCTCGCTGTTACTTCCCTAGATTTCGATCGCGATACCGATAATGGTATCCAACCGGGTTATCTTTTGGCAATTCAAAGTAAAGATGGTGAACGCGCTAAGGAATTTCTGCAAGCTTCCTACTCAAAACAGGCGGTTTCGGGCAAATTTGACCTCGTTTTTGAACTCTACAAGGGAGTTAACCTCATTTATCAACGTCCCTTGACCGCAGGAGATAATAATCGTTTTCTCGCTAGTGCCGTGGTGGGTGATACGGTGCTTTTTGCCAATAATATCAAGGTTTTGCGCGAGGCACTTAATAACGTGCAAGTACCGGATTTAAACCTAAAAAATAGCCCCGATTACCGAGAAGCCCTCAAAAATATCACCGAACCGCGTATAGCTATCGTTTACGGCAATTTACCCCCGTTATCGGCTTGGATAGCTAATCAACCCGTCCCGGAGAGTCCCGAAGCAAAACAACGATTAGCCACGGCTTTTACCCTCAAATCCGGGGGAATAGTCGCTCAAACCGCCTTAATTGGAGTCTTAGGACAGGATGACCAAGCACCAATTTTATCTAGTCCCGTGGGAGCATTATCTTTTATCGGCGAAAATAGCCTTTTAGTCGCCGCTAGTCGCGATTTAAATCGTTTTTGGACTCAGGTAGAGGAGGGGTTAGAAGCAGATAGTCCCCTACAGGAATTAATAACACAGGTCTTAAACCGCTTCCAGTCGCCTTTAGGTTTAAATTTGCCTGAAGACGTTTTTAGCTGGGTTAGAGGCGAATATAGCCTCGCTCTCGTGCCTAGTTCAAAGGGGATGGAACCCGATAGTGTTTTTGTAGGGGAACGGGTGATGGG